>VMSU01000040.1 GCA_013792005.1 Desulfobulbaceae bacterium | reverse complement strand
AGGAGAAAGAGGCGTTGCAGTTCCAGGTGCAGCAGATTGATGAGTTAAAGATAGAGTTAGCGGCCCGGGAGGAGGAGATTGGGTCCTTGCGTGAGGCTGGTGAGCGAGAGCGGAGTGAATCTGGGTCAGTGGTGTCATCGTTGCAAGCGGCCCTTCAGGAAATAGAGGCCAGGGCAAAAGCGTTTCAGCAGGAGAAAGAGGCGTTGCAGATTCAGTTACAACAGGTTGATTTGTTGACTGCAGAGTTGGCAGCTCGGGAGGAGGAGATTAAGTCCTTGGGCGAGGCAGGTGAGCGAGAGCGGTGTGAATCCGAGTCGGTGGTGTTATCAATACAATCGACTTTGCAGATACTCGAGGTCAGGATAGCAGAGTTGCAAAAGGAGAAAGAAGCGTTGCAGATTAAATTGCAGCAGGGCGATGAGTTGCAGGTTGAGTTAGTGGCACGGGAGGAGGAGATCAAGGCCTTGCGTGAGGCAGGAGAACGGCAACGGGAAGAAGTTGCTGCCCATAATCGGCTGATGGAGGCGAACCTGTCTGAGGTGGTCTTGGCCCGCCAAGTTGAAATAACCCACCTAAACATTGCGCTAAAGATCGCTGAAGATAAAGTCTTGGCGGAGCGAGAACTTGCCGATGAACTCAGTCGTGGGGTTGATGCACTGAAAGAGGAATTGCGCCAGGCGCTGGGTCGAGAGAGCGCGAGCGAGCAACAGGCAAGATTTTATGAGCAAAAGTTAGTTGCCTTGAATGAAGAGAACAGGAAACAAAAAGTGAAGGTTACTGAAGGTAGTGAAAAATCGACCGGAGGAGATGGTGTCGTTTCGATCAAGGGAGTGTCTTCGTTACCTGATGACGTGTTACTTAAATGGATGAGCAAGGGGTAATAGATGATGAGAAACGTCGTGCTGGTTCTTTGTGTTCTTGTTAATTTAGCCTTTAATGTTTGGTTGATCAGGAAGTTTTATCTCTGGCGGATTCGTTGTAAAAAGATATCCCATAGTAAACTTTGTCAAAACTCGCGATTAGTGTGTCAGCAAGTTCACGACTTGGTGTCTCATCGGGTAAATAAGAATGAGGTGGTTCCGTGAAGCAAAACTTCTTTTTTTTGTGGATTGGTGTGCTGCTTTTTCTGTGCGTTCCGGAGGTGGCTTGTGCCGATTTTGCTGCGCTCTTGAAACGGGCGGAGGGTGGTAGTCCAAAGGCACAGGTTGCTGTAGGTAACGCTTATGAAGGTGGGACGGAAGTGCCCAAGGATTTTGCTAAAGCCTTTCATTGGTATGAAAAGGCCGCACAGCAAGGGTACGCAGAAGGGCAGCGGCCTTTGGGCGTGATGTATGAGCTTGGCTTAGGTGTGGACAAGGATCCCGCCAAAGCGGCGTATTGGTATCAAAAAGCAGCAGATCAAGGGGTTGCGAGGGCGCAGGTCAATCTGGGCATCCTTTATGAAGCCGGTGTGGGTGTTCCCAAGGACGCTGCAAAGGCCAAGGGGATGTATCAACAGGCTGCTGATAGTGGCTATCCCCGGGGAATGTATTACCTGGGACAAATCTATGAGTCTGGTTTTGGTGGTCGAGTGGATCAGGAGGCAGCATTAAGTTGGTACAAGAAGGCAGCGGCCAAGGGGTACGGGCCAGCAAAAAAACGGTTAGCAGCCCTGCTCCAAGCCTCAGCAAAAAGTCTTGACACGAAGGAGGTTGGTGGAAAAATCTCCCGACCTCAAGAGCCCCCCCAAAGTGGTTCTTCCCTTGCTTCGGCAGGACCGAGTGAGGTGAAGAAGACACCTCGCGAAAAGAAGAAGGAAGAAGCCGATATCCCTCAGCCAAGAGTGATGGAAGGAGAGGACGGTGTTTTGCCCCGGCAGCAGAGGGAAGGGGCTCGGAGAGAGGTGGCTGAACTTCTTAAGGCGGTAGATCAAGGAGATGCAAAGGCTGCAGCTCTGCTCGGGGATATGTATGTTGAGGGGGTGCAGGTATCGAGAGATCTTGCCGTTGCCGCTTATTGGTTTAAGCGGGGGGCAGCGATGCAGGGGAGTGCGGACGCTCAGAACGATTTGGGTATTATGTATCTGATGGGAGAGGGGGTTGGTAAAGATCTTAAGCTCTCTGTTTTTTGGTTACAAAAGGCTGCTGAACAGGGAAACGCCACAGCCCAAAATAACTTGGGGCTCATGGCGGCAAAAGGGGATGGCATGACCAAGGACCTGAAACAGGCGCTTCAATGGTATACAAGCGCTGCCGAGCTGGGCAATGCCAATGCACAGAACAATCTGGCTATTATGTATACCAAAGGGGAGTCTGTGCCGGTTGATTACCATAAGGCATTAAGCTGGTTTTTGAAGGCTGCAGAGCAAGATCATCAGGATGCGATGAAAAATCTTGGTTTGGTTTATTCCGATAAGTCCACAGTGGTGCAGGATTTGGCAAAATCTGACTACTGGTACCAACGGAGTGAGGCGGTGAAGGGAGACGCTAACGCTCAGAATGAACTTGGGGTGATGTTTGTGGAGGGTCTGGGGGTAACAAAAGACTTGGCTCAGGCCCTGGCGTGGTTTCAAAAAGCGGCGGAACAAGGCTTGGCGAATGGTCAGAACAACCTGTCCATTATGTATAGCAAGGGAGAGGGTCTTCCTCAAGATTATGTGACTGCAGCGCAGTGGTGCTTAAAGGCTGCCGAGCAGGGGAATTCTAGCGCTCAGAATAATTTAGCTATCATGTATAGTAATGGACAGGGCGTAGAGAAAAATATGAGTAAAGCTATGGAGTGGTTTTCCAAGGCCGCAGAACAAGAGGATAGTAATGCCCAGAAGAATTTAGCGATCTTGCTTTTTGAAGGCCAGGGAGTAAAAAAAGATGTGGACAAAGCGTTGTCCTGGTTCACTAAGGCGGCGGACCAGGGAAACATAGCTGCCCAGAACAATCTTGGGATCATCTATGCCAATGGTGATGGTGTGCCGCAGGATCTTGCTAAGGCGCGGCATTGGCTGCAAAAGGCTGCTGATCAAGGAGATCAAGCATCTCAAGAGAGTCTGGAGAAACTCAAGAGTTTGAACTAGTCCTTTGGTTTGGGAAGTGATAGTGTCTGTAGCACAGGAGTGGAGGAAGAAGGCATAAAAAAAGCCTCGCGATTTCTCGCGAGGCTTTTGAAGTTTCTTCTTTATATCTTACAAAGATTTAACTTGTGCTGCAGCAGGGCCTTTATTGCCATCGACAATTTCAAAGCTGACCCGTTCGCCGTCATTGAGAGATTTGTAACCATCTTTCAGGATTGCGGTATGGTGAACGAATACATCGGCACCACCATTGTCCTGCTCAATAAAACCAAAACCCTTAGACGCGTTAAACCATTTTACTGTACCTTCTAACATCAAACTACTCCTTTCAAATGAGCCCAAAATTTGGACCTTTAATTAATATGCTGAACCATTGTTAGTGGACCAGCTGGCAGGCTGTTTAAACAAAAAAACCGCACTTCCTTTTCAGGATTGTGCGGAATATATTTCATTCATAACAAATCAAACAGACGCTGCACCAATGTCAAGCAACATAACATGGGTAGAAAGTAATAGCAATCTTTTTATTTGGGTGCAGAGAAAATATGTCGTCATGGGTTTTGGCCACCGATCAGCGAGGTAAATAATTTTGCGTAAATGGACCGGATTGTTTCATTTTAATAGGCAGGCATTCTGTCAACGAACAGGACAGAAAATCTGCCGCACTGTGTCCAAAAGCATCTGTTCGACAGCGTTTTTTCGTTAAATATGGGCCAGCTCATGATCTCTGTTCGCACCAATCAGGCTATTGATCAGTGAGAACAAGCATTTTTTGTATTTTGGCAACATGAGGTTGTCTTGGGAGGGATTTTGCTCAAAAATTAAATTCGATACTTTCGAGCATATCATGTTGGATAAAAGACCATTTTCACTCTAGCTATGGTTGGGTTTTGGGTAAGGGGGGGGAGAACGGGTTCTATTTTTTTCGAAGGAATCTTTATCGTGCCCATCTAAATAAAGACTTGGCATGAGATGAGTGAGAGACTTTGTGTCTCAGCGTGCAGAGTGACGTTGCTAATTGTAGCTATGCGGCACAAAAAAATAGGGCTTTCAGATTTCTCTGAAAGCCCTATAAATAATGGTCGGGGCGGAGGGATTCGAACTCTCGACCTCCTGCTCCCAAGGCAATATCAGACGTTTTTCGCCTCTATTCTCCACTCTTCACTATGCACCAAAACCCATTGACTTTACACAAAAAATAGCCTATTTTGCAATAAGGTGAAAAGTGGTATTTTTCACTGTTATGCAGTCAGATTGGTACCCCATTTGGTACCCAGTCTAAAACAATGAGGCTAATGAAAATGGCACTTACAGACCTTCAGGTTAAAAAATTGGTACCCCGTTCTGATCGTTTTGAGGTTGTCGATGGTAAGGGGTTGTCTATCCGTATCATGCCAACGGGGTCAAAATCATGGATTTTCAGATATACGATTGATGGCACACGTCACCGTATGACCCTGGGCAGCTATCCATCCATTACCCTTGCAGAGATTCGAGAAATTCACGCTAAGGCTTTGCAGGAGGTAGAGCGAGGGATTGACCCTAGCCGTAAGCAGAAGGAAGCCAAGGCCAATCGCAAGGCTTCACCAACTGTAGCTGATTTGCTTGTTGAGTTCTGGGAAGAGAAGTTGATCCATACGCCAAGCGGAAAGGAGAGGAAACGATTAATCGAAAAAGATGCAATCCCTGCCTGGGGGAAGCGCAAGGTTTCGGAGATAACCCGGCGAGATGCCGTTTTGTTGATTGATGAGGTTCGAAAACGGGCAAAGGTTGGGGCAAATCGCCTGCAAAGTATCTTAGTGGGTATGCTTAATTTTGCGGCAGAGCGTGGCATAATAGAACATTCCCCATTGTCTGGCCTGCGGAAACGTCCAGAGAAAGCGCGTTCCAGGGTATTGACTGACGCTGAAATAAGTCTGCTTTGGACAAGCCTTGACCTAGCCTCCAAAGAGGTTGACGCTTTTCACCTGACCAAGTTGGCCTTGAAAATGATACTACTGACAGGGCAACGTCCTGGCGAGGTGTCCGGCATGGAATGGGGCGAAATCGATGGCGACACATGGTCAATACCGGCGCACCGTTCAAAGAATAGGCAAACCCACACCGTACCATTGTCCCCCCTGGCATTGGAACTTTTGGAAATGGCAAAGCCATATTCAGGTGAAACCCCGTTTGTTTTTTCTTCAATCAATAAAGGTCACGAACTACCCTTGACCACCAATGCCTTGAGTCGTGCAATTCACCGGCACCGGGCAGAAATTGGCATTGATGACCGCTTTACCCCACATGATCTCCGTCGCACAGTTCGTACCAGATTAGCGGAGTTGAAAGTCACGGACATTGTGGCGGAGAAAGTCTTAGGCCATAAACTCCAAGGGATTCTTGTCGTCTATAATCACCACCCTTACGGCACCGAGAAGCTGCAGGCTATTGAGCAGTGGGAAAAGAAGTTGAGGCAGCTTGTCGGCATTGATGAAGCGGTGGCCGGGAAGATTATCGAAATGAGGCGGCACCATGCCTCCTAAAAGAAAAGACAAACCAATATCCCCCCTTTCCCGCGTATCAGAAGAATGGTGGGAGTCGTTGTCGGAAGAGGACAAGAAAGACCCCGTCGTTATCATAGCAAGGCAAAATTATTATTTTGGTCTGGCTGTTATAGAACAGGAGCGGCAGGAATACGAAAAGACAAAAAATCCCCTTCATATTTGGTCGGTTTACAAGACTT
>VMSU01000039.1 GCA_013792005.1 Desulfobulbaceae bacterium | reverse complement strand
TAACGGTAATCAGTTATCGGTTTACGGTTAAAAGAATCATGATTAGTCATAAATCATCGTATGATACTCAATGTCAGTGTGTCCTCATCCATTGGCAGGCCCCAATCACCGTCAACTGTCAACCGTAAACCGACAACCTGAGCAGTTACAATGATTGAAGATTAGTGACAATCCCGCTCAAGGCGAAAAGAGAGTGGATGGTCAAAGCTGTATCCGTCTAGCAGTGCCGCAGCAGAGGGCTCTCTTCGATTGCATATCTGTAAGGAATAGGCCTTGCGGTCCCGTCTGTTGATGTCACTTCTTGTTGCTACGCAGATCGACTACACCCAGGTGGGCCAGGGCATCAAGGCTTGCCCAGAGGTCCTGGTCAGTGTGCGGTTCCAGGGTGATCCGGGGGTGAACATTGTGTTGGGTCAGGGCGTTAAGGAATCCGGGAAAGTCAAAGTTTCCGTGGCCGATGGCCTGGTGGGTGTCGGTATCACCTTGATTGTCATGGAGGTGGAGGTGGCCGACCCAAGGCATAGCTGGGAGCCAGTCCTGCCAGGGGCATTTGGCAAAGGCCTGCATATGGCCGGCATCAAGACAAATCTTAGCGAAAGGAGAGTCAAGGGCTTGCATCATGCGGATATGTTGGCTGGGCTCGGACTCATAAGTGTTTTCAAGGGCCAAGGTAGTCTGATGGCTTGCGGCCATGGCTAGAAGTTGACGGAAGGTCTCTTCGGCTTGAGCGAACCACTCTTCAAGTTTGTATCCGTGTTTGTTGCTCTCGAAGTTTAGGTGACAGATAACTGCCTGGGGCTTGAAGATGTCAATCAGTTCAAAGGCCAGTTGTAGCTTTTCTCTGGTTGCTGCGCGAATTTTGGGGTCAAGCGCGCCTGGGGAAAGGTCGAAAAAAGGGGCATGTAGTGTGCATGATAACCCTTCATCTGTGAGGCTGTGAGCAATTTTCTGAAAGTCACTCTTGCTTTTAGAGTAGAGAGCGTTTCCTTCAAGCCCGATTTCTGGTTGAAAACGGTGTTTGAGGAATAGTGATAACAGCTCCCCTTCCAACAGGTGCAAGATTGGTGCATTGATAAAGCATTGATCCGGTGTGGTGCGAAAAGACACAAGCGCTCCGTTATTAATCGATTTTTTTTGCCTCATCGACCAGCATGATCGGGATATCGTCCCGGATTTCGTAGAGGAGTTTGCAGGTCCCACAAATCAGTCCGTCATTTTGTGGGGTAAGTGTAAGTTCGCCTTTGCACTGTGGGCAGGCAAGAATTTCCAGCAGTTCTTTGCTGATCATGGTGGACTCCTAGAGGAAAAGAAAAAGGATAAGGTATCTTGCTGGACTCGTAACTGCTCAGGTTGTCGGTTTTACGGTTGACAGTAATTGGGTCCTGGCAATGGCTGAGGACACACTGGCCATGATTCTTTTAACCGTAAACCGACAACTGAATACCGTTAACCTGTGTAGTTACCTGGACTCTAACATAAAAGGCGAAGGGCTCGTCGTCAACATTTAGTAGGATAAATGTTAACGACGAGCCCGGATGAATTGGCAAAAGACGGTTATAGGTCAGCTGGGAAGATGAATTAGTTCAATACAGAGTGTACCGCATCCAATAAGTCCTGTTTGGAGACCGGCTTGATTAGGGTTTTGCGGGTGCCAATGCTCTCTGCCAGGGTTAAATAACGTTCCGGTTCGATAACTCCGCCACCTGATATGGCGATGGCTGGAACATTAGGAAACTCCTTTTCCAGTTCCATGATCAGTTTCAGGCCATCCTTGACGGGCATGACCATGTCGGTGATGATCAGTTCCGTGGGGTTTTGACGAAAGAGGTCGAGGCCCTCTTGGCCATTGCTCGCGGTGGAGACAACATGGCCATCATCTTCAAGGATCTGTCTGAAAATTTTAAGGACCCATGGGTCATCGTCAATCACAAGTATGCGGGCCACAGTTTTTCTCCTCTAGGGGATTATATGGATTTCATCGTTTTGGTGCAGGGTTCCTGGCCGAACTACTTTGGCGAAGATGCCTTCTCTTGGCATAACACAGTCGCCAACCTTGTGAAATATGTTGCATTTATCGTGGCATTTTTTCCCAATTTGCGAGATTTCCAGTTCAACCTCGCCAGAGACTATTCTGGTGCCCACGGGCAGAGTGAAGAGGTCGATTCCCTCTGTGGTAATATTTTCAGCAAAAGAACCAGGTCTTAGCTCAAGATCTGTTCGGTTTTTTAGCATGGAATTGATGCTTTCGATGCCAAGAAGGCTTATCTGGCGGTGCCAGTTTCTGGCATGTGCATCGCCCTCAAAGCCATAATCCATGATGACGTTGATCGTTTCAACCGGAGTTTTCTCCATCCCTTTCTCTGTGCTGATATTGAGTGAGAGTATTTTTCCCATGTCGGATTGTTTGGATGGTCTCTTTTGAGTTATGCGTTCTGTTGTAATGCCAAGTCTGATTCGGCATCAAGAAAACGTAAATTTAAAAATAAAAGTAACTACACAGGTTAACGATAATCAGTTATCGGTTTACGGTTAAAAG
>VMSU01000038.1 GCA_013792005.1 Desulfobulbaceae bacterium | reverse complement strand
TCGCCCGTGGTCATGTTCTTGGTGGGGTAGAAGGAGAAGCAGCCGGTGCCAAAACTGCCCACTCTCCGACCATCTATGGCGGCCCCGTGAGCCTGGCAAGCATCCTCGATTACTATCAGGTTGTAGGCCGAGGCCAGTTTCAGGATGGCAGGCATATCGCAGGGATGGCCGTAGAGATGCACCGGCAGGATGGCCTTGGTCGCGGGAGTAATCGCGGCAACAACCGCCTCCGGATCCATAAGCCCCGTATCCTGCTCCACATCGACGAACACCGGCTTGGCACCGGTATGCAGAATGGCCGTGGCCGTGGCGATGAAGGTCATGGGTGTGGTGATCACCTCGTCGCCCGGACCGATATCTAGGGCCAGCAAGGCAAGATGCAAGGCGGCTGTGCAGGAATTGAGTCCCACGGAATGCGGTAGCCCGAGGTACTTGGAAAAGCCGGACTCAAACTGTGCTACCTGCACTCCGGTGGTTAGGAAGAGTCCCTTCAAGCATTCCAAAACGCCTTGCTGCTCTTCCTCTCCCAGTGCGTGACGATAAAATTCGACGTTCGTAATAGATTCATTGGACATAGATTTCTCACTTGGGATTCGAGGACGCGACTTCTGCAGTTCCTTGCGTTTTACGCCCCGGGCCGCAGACGGCTCTCCATAATAATATGCGTGTAGGGTAGACGCAACAGGTCATGTGTTATCCTGTAGTTCACATCAGGAAACACTGTCCGGGCAAGTTCTGCGTAGCCCTCAGCCGTGCGTTGGTTTCTTGCCCCTATCTAATGCAATAAGCAGGCGAGCAAAGGGGTGCTGGCCCGGCACCAGGCAGGAATCCACCGTCAGGCAGCGCCCACCGAAATTCAGGACCCTAGCCGCGAGGGCAAAGAAGCGTTCCGCCGGCTTCTGGTCCAGATGATGCAAAAGCCCCACTCCAAGGACCAGGTCGAAGTTGCTGAAGGCCCTGGGGGACATCTTCTCCAAAGCGCTACAATGAAAAACGGCCCGACGGCCATACCTCTGCCGGGCCGTGGTGATGTATTCCTCGCTTATATCCATACCCACATACTCCACCGTCACGGGCAGATATTCAAAGAGAGTGGCCGGACCGCATCCAATATCCAGGATACGCTGACCGGGGTAGGGAAGGATAGAGGTGTCGACGAATTGGCGATAGGCCCTTCTGGCGCCCAAAAAATCTTGGAGTAACTGGTAGGAGGATGAACTCGAGAGGATTCTCCGAAAGCCGCTGGTTATTTGCGCCACGTGTCCGCCCTCATGGTTTCGTTCCCGTGGCGATGATCGAGCTGCCCAATGGAGTCCCCCCCTTCATGGCGCGGCCTTCAATCGTCATGGCACCTGCCATGATCCTGTTGAGTAGAGGCGAAATCCGCAGGCTCTCTTTTCCAAGCCGAGCCGATCTTTTATTCAAAACCAGCCGACGCTGCACGTATAGAAGTAAGGCAGGGATAAACATGAAATAGTTAACCCTGGATTCGAAAAATCCTGCCTCCCGCAATTCTTCCTGTAACATATCCCTCTCGTAGCGCTTCACGTGCATGCTCTGCTCATCATATTCAGACCACAACGACTGAAGCGCAGGGACCGTGACTACAACACAGCCTCCGGGACGCAGGAAGTCCCGAGCCCGACGCAAGGCAGAAACAGGGTCTTGCAGATGCTCGATAACGTCGCCGAGCACCACGGCATCGAAGGTGCCGAACTGATCGGGAAGAACGTCGTCACGGGTCAGGTCAAATACCAAAGGAGAGACTCCTGGCGGCAGGAAGTCAATAAATGCGCTGTCACGGTCCGAAGCGACGATGTCAAAACCGACCTGGACGAGCCAGCCCCCAACAAGACAGCTGCCGCAGCCCAGTTCCAAGACTTTGGCCCTAGCGGAAGAGCCCAAGGCTCTTCGCAATGAACGTTCGATGACCATGTTGCGATGACGGAACCAGAAATGCCCGCGGCCCTGATGCAAGTTCTGCAGGCCATCCTCGGGGAATCCCGCCATGCTTCAGGCCCCACTTCCCACGATCATAACACCCACGGTAATTACGCCCACCCCGACAATCTTGTTCCAGGTAAAGGCTTCATGCAAAAAAATCATGGAAAGAATCATAACCAACATAAAATTCAGACTTAAAAAGGGAGCAACATAACTTAACTCAAATCGAGACAGTGCAGCAAACCAAAACAGACAACACAACAAAATACTGCCAATGCAGCTCCACCCCCAAGCCGTAAGGAAAAAGAAATGGAAGATAAATCCTACAAAATCAAGCTTTGAAAATAATTCCACGCTGCCCTTACTCATTCATATGGTATTTAAGAACAATATTCCCATTTGCGGATAAAAGCAGCGCCAGCGCCAGAGCAAGATAAAACCCCATCAATGTGCCTCCTCCATGCCCGCCCGGGTCAGCACCCGCACATGCTTCATCCACTCGATCTCCTGCCACCATGCCTCGTTGAGCATGTACCAGTCGATGGTCTGTCGCAGACCCTCGATAAATGGGCGGCCCTTCCCTCCGCAGCCCAAAATCCTCTGTGCCTTATCCGCGGAAGAGATATGCGAGGCAACCTGGCCAAGACGGTCGCCGATGTAAACGATAGCATCCATCGGCCGGTTCATCTCCCGAAGGACCATGTGGGCGATGTCCAAAATGCTGGTGGCCTCTCCTGAACCAATGTTGAAGACCTGGCCCACTACCGTCTCCAACGGAGCAAGGATTGCCGCCTCAATACGCTCGCAGGTGTCCTCCACATAAAGCCAGTCCCTTAATGCACTCCCGTCCCCATGAATGGTTAGAGGCTCTCCTCTAATTGCGGAAGTAATGAAGCGAGGAATGACCTTTTCGAGGTGCTGAAAGGGCCCGTACTGGTTGAAAGGGCGCAGGATGATGGACGGAATCCCGTAGGTCAGGTGATAGGAGTGCACAAGCCGGTCGGCCCCGCATTTGGCGGAGGCGTAAGGACTGCTGGGATTGAGGGGATGGTCCTCATCCATAGGGTCGGCATAGGCCGTGCCGTACACCTCCGAAGTGGAAATATGAACAAATCGTTCAACCCTGTCCTGAAACTTAAGCACTGCGTTGGCAAGAGTATGGGTACCAAGAACGTCGGTCTCGAAAAAATTGCGGCTTTCCAAGATGGAACGAGTGACATGCGTTTCTGCCGCAAAGTGCACGATGATATCCGCCTTTTCAGCCAATATATTCACGATTTCAATAGAGGTGACACTGCCGAGAAAAAAGGCGAACCGTTCCGAATCATTATAGATATATTCAGGAATATTTTTCAAACGGCCCGCGTAGGTCAGGTTGTCCAGAACGATGATCTTGTAGTCGGGATGCCGATCATACCAGAATCGAGTGAAGTTTGAGCCGATGAACCCGGCCCCACCCGTGATAAGAATGCTTTTCATTTTTACGACTCCTGCTCAACAAAGGAAAAAATTTCCACCTGATACTTATCAAGTTTTTCTCGTACGGTAGCATGATATTTTGGATTGATCGCCAAAAGGACGGCGTCGGCCTTGCCGATAGCCAACCATTCCGGCGCCACCACCTCGATTCCGTGTTTTCTGTTACCAAGACGCGATGGATCCTCGTCGATACAAGCCACAAGACTCCGCCCCCCCAAGGAAGTGAAGGCCAGCAGCAGCGTAACCACCTCGCTGGCCCCAAACAGGGCAATCCGCTTGCCAGGACGTAGTTCCAGCCAATTATCGGTCACCGTGAAACGAGTGAACCAAATATCCTTATTGCGAATAATCGAGACCAAATCCGGATATGGGGTAGCGTCCGCTGAAGGCATCTTTTCACAGACGAAAATCCCTATCCCGTGATTGATGGGATGAGTTACATCCGCATAAACCGTTGCGAAACCATGTCGCGCCAGAACCGCCTGGCAATGCCTGGAAGTGAAATGCCAAACATGCTCAGCAAAAAAAAGGTCATACCCGGGATAATCTTGAACGGGCAGGGTAAAGATGGCCCGACCGTCCTTACCGAGGGACTTATGGATCGCAGCAAGGAATGGCCCAGGAAACTCAACGTGTTCCAAGACGTTGAGGGCCAGGATGGCGTCGACTGGAGGCAGGGAGCGATCCCCGGAGACCAGCCCTTGTTCCACGGACAACCCCTTGACCTTGGCGAGTTCACAGGCCTGATGGCTCCCCTCCAAGCCGAAAAAACTCCGACCAGGGAATGCGTCGGCAAAACGGGCCAGCACGTTCCCCTCTCCGCAACCAATCTCTAAAAGTGTCTTAAAATTGCGGGGCAGATGAGGCAAAATCCATTCATAAAACACTTCTGAACGGGGGATCAATCGTCCCATGGAAAAAAAATGGTGTTCCTCTCGACCATGGGTGTTCAAAATATAGCTGTCGCCATACAGGTGGTCCAACTCCTCCGCCGACAAGACCCGCGCATTGGCGGCAACACCGCAACAGGGGCACATGATCTTGTGCAGGTGGCCGGGAACGATCCGCTGGTCGCCTGTCATCACCCGTCCCGTTCCAATATGGACGAGTTCTTCCCAGTCCATGGAACCGCAAGCAGGGCAAATGCGCTGCACGTCACGAGACACGCAAAACCTCCGGCACAGGACTGGAGAGCAAGATGTCCCGTGACTCCGATCCGCAGTTCATTAACAAATCCAAGGTCGAGAGGTGTGACTCAAAGCCCGACCATAATTGAGGATAAGGGGTATGCATATAGTCCTGAAAAATGACGTTTATCCCATGAGCGGCAAAGGGATCAAGATCAATGAAGTTTTGGGCCGACTTGCCATCATAAAGAATGTCCGCACCATGGTGCTTACATATGTTGATGATGGTCATGTTCCTGTCTTTTGTTCTATTCGGAATATCCGACGATTTGTGTTGCGGGGTGTCAATGCCTAAATGACGGCACAGCAGGTCGGTCAATGCATAGTTAAGATCAACAAGAAGTTCAAACGGAGATTGAAGGATATCGCAAAGTTCCGGAAAAATTGAGTCGAAATAAGGACTTTTTGCATACCAGGCGGAAATTTTTTGAATTAAACCTTCACTCCAATACGGAACCATGCCGATGCGGATCTCGTTGATCAAGCTAATCCCATACGAATGCTTGCCTACCGGCACCGTGACGGTCTGTATCCCGAACGGACTTTTCAAACGGTTCCGGTTCCTCCAGTCCTTTCGTGTATACTGGACATCGTCGAAATGGACAAACACATCGGCCCGGGCCATTTGCTCAAAATAGCCAAGCCAAGGCAAAAAACTTGGCTGGATAATGGCAATGCGTTTCATGAATCTCTCGATATTCGTCGAATGAGTTGAGCCGCATCCTCTATATCAGACACACCCATGGAGTGATCGACAAAAACATTCAGGCATTCCCTGGCAAACCGCTCGGCACCGGGGAATTGTCCCATGGCACGACGGCCATCAAATACTCGGTGGACAGGAGGAAACCATTTACTCGCCGGTACCCCCTGGCGGCGCAACCCCTCCAAAAGTCGGTCCCGGAGCGGCTCGGGCGCAAAAAACGTATAACGCCAATACGCATCACCCGGAACATGATGCCGGTGACGTAAGGGGGGGAAATTCAAGAGACTCCGCCATATTGACGCTTTTTCCCGTCGCGTGGCCAAGTTCCGGTCAAGATCCGCCATTCCCTCGGCAATTGACGTCAGCAGAGCTTCATCTGGCCGAAACAGCAGGTGTTGCAGATAAGCATTATACATTGCCCGGTACACCTCCGGTCGCCCTGCCATAGAATTCTGGCGCAGGGTCCACAAAACGGCCTGGAACTCCGCATCCGCCTGCCGGTGTTCGACGGAAAACAGCGGCATCCCGTCCAAAATACGATAGGCCTTCTCTTGGATCCCCTGATCCCGAACATATAGAGCTCCCCCAGCCTTTGCATCGACGATCTTCGCCTGCCCGAAACTGAAAATTGATGCGTCCCCGAATAAACCCAATGGATGCCCGTCCCATTTCGCACCCAGTGCGTTGCAGACATCCTCGATGAGAAATACACCCTTTTCATGAGCCCATTTTGCAATGGACTTGATATCCAAAGGGGTTCCGTAATTGTGCGTGGCCAAGCAGATGGATATGCCGGGACGATACGCCTCGCGTATGGTGTCGAGGGTAGCATTGCCGCTCATCGGGTCCACGTCGTGGAAGACAGGTATGAATCCTGCATGCAACACCACGGGAATAACGATTTCACAGATATTCACCGGCATCAGAACGTGCCTACCCCGGCCTGCGATAGACTTGAGCACGGCCCAAAGCGCCGAAGAACCGCGTCCGGTGAGCTGAGCTGATTCCGGCAAAACCGAGTTTGAATCAATCCTCATGGGTACAGGTCAGATTCTGACGGAAATCAAGGTTCCGATTCATGGTTTCGATCTTGTACGTGATGACCCCCAGTAAAAGAAACTGCAAGCCGGCCACGGCCAGCGCCGTGGTGAAGATCAGCAGGTTCGTAGACAAGGGGATTTGCCGGATTATCCCGTCCAATATGAGATAACCGGTACCAAGACTACCGGCACTCAGGCTCAGACATCCCACCAGCAGAAGGAAAATGAGTGATCTGCGGCCTGAAGAATAGCGCAGGATAGCCAGAATGAGCACCTCAAAAAGCTGAGTCAGACTATAGCTGCTACGGCGGACGGTGTTCGCATGAAACTCAACAGGAACCTGACGAATCCTGAACTTCATGTAGCTGAGGAGCATCGTGAAATTTTGGGCCAAGACATCGTTCTTGCATGCCCTGTTCAAGGCGTCCCGCTTGATGAGCAGGAATGTCGAAGCCGGGTCTTTCAGGTTAGAGCCCGCCACATGGTTAACAATCCAGGTGACGCCCCGGGAGCCGATCGTACGTAACAGACCCGAGGAACGGGTTTGACGCGCACCGCTGATGACGTCCCAAGCATCATCGTATTGCCCGGCCTCATAGAGCTTTTCCATGTCCTCGGGATAGACCTGAAGATCAGAATCCAGCAAAAAAACATGATCACCCGTGGCTTGCCGAAGCCCAAGAAGGGTTGCCGCCTGTTGGCCGACATTGCGTGCGAGATTGATTAAACGCAGTTGGGGATATCGATTTTCTAGATATTGCAGCCTCGGGAGCGTAAAATCCGTACTGCAGTCGTTGACCAGTATCATTTCGAATGAACCGCCAAGGCGGGTAAGGACAGCCACAGAGCGCTCCACGAACTCGTCGATGACCTTATCCTCATTGTAAACTGGGCTCACCATTGAGATATGCATCTTACTCCCGCCTCATATCACTTAATGTCAATGTAGAGTTCATCCATGTATCTCAGGATAAGGCGTTCTCTGATCTGCGGATCGCAGACTTTACCGAAGCCCAGCACATCCGTCAACCACATTTCTACGTCGTTAAATCCGCAATTCGCCCGAATAGCAGTGGTTCCGGAAAACCGCGCATTGATCTCCAAAACCAACGGTCCCTGTGGGCCGACCCTAAATTGAATATTGTTTGAGCCTACGAGGTTCGTCCGGCTGATAACATCCCGACAAAAATCAGCCAGTTTTGGGGCATGGATCAAACTCCGTGCTTGGTTCGTCATGCCAAACTTAAGGGTTCGCTGCATCACGATAACATAGATTTGTCCATCGGCGGCTCGATAGGTCCCGGCCGTATATTCTTCCTCATCCGGAAATATGTATGCTTGGAGAATAGGTAACGGCACCACGGGCAAATAATTTCTCAACGCCTCCCAGGTATCAATACGATAGATGTGACGCGATCCTCCCCCAACCCTTGGTTTGAGTACCAAAGGAAAGCCAAGCGTTCGCACGGCACATTCCACCGCCTCCTCCGTATCGGCACAAAAAGTTTCAGGGACGGGAATGCCTTGCGCCAGATACCACTGATGTGCCTCCCATTTGTCATTGAAGCGCCGAACCTCCTCCAGCGAATTAACCAGAATATGGCAGCCAAACCTCCGCAGAAAGGATTCCCGATGGAAGGCCAAAAGCTCAAACTCGACGTCAGCTGTGGGGATTATGGCCGCTAATTGGAACTCCTGAACCATGTCGCCGAGGGCCTTGAGGTACTCCTCTGGCCGAGCGGCCGATGGCACGGCACGAAAGATATCGCACCAGTACTTGCCGACAACTTCTTCACGGATGTCACAACCATGCAGACATACCGGGAAAGCGGTGAGCCTCGCCGCTTTTATCACGGCGCAAGCGAGTTCTGAACCTACGGCGGTTACAAGAAGGTTGACGGACTTCACACAGTTTCCGCTTCGAAAATCGCCTGGAGACCCCTAAATGCCGTTCCGATTTCTCCCAAGCTATGTGCGTCGCTGCCGATGGTCACTCGAGCATTCTCCTGAACGCAGATCCGAATCAGGCGGTCTAACGAGGAATGATAGCGGGAGTTCAGTTCAATAGCCACACCGTTTAAAGCGGCGGCACGGATCACGTCCACTGCGAGTTCCTCCGGAAAATCAATACAATACAAACCACAAGTGCCGCCAATATGGGCAATAGCGTCAATGATCTCATTATTCGACAACGCCAACAAGGTGGCGTATTCAAGTTCGATACATTCCTTGGCCGACAAATCCCTAACCCGACGCCCATCAAGGCCTGGATAGCGATGCGCTGTTCCAAGGATGAAATCACATGTGTCGAGCATTTCCGTGGTGAATTCAAGACCGCCCACGAAGTCGTTGGCCGGGGCCTCTACGCCTAGAATGACCTCTATTTCTCCGATGTAACGTTGCGCCGCCATCCTGACCTCATCCGCGTATTGCGTAAACCATCCTTTTCTTTTGGCCTTCCATGGTTCAGTATGCTCGGTAAAGATAATCCGTGACAGTCCTTGATCCAGCGCCCGTTCGACACAATCGAGGACACTCGCTTCGCCATCGGTAAAAAGTGTATGAACGTGGCATTCCCAGGCGGGAACGCCATGCACGAGTTCACCTGCCGGAATAGAGAAAGCGTTCCGGCTAATCTGCCCCGGCATCCGCCCAGTCCTCCACTCTACCCCCAAGAGCAACTCTGCCTCCAAGGCCTACATGGGCTCCGGTTCCTATAAAAGCACCGTTGCCGATCAGTGCCCCGGCACCGATCAGGGAAAAAGCACCAATGCTGACATTTTGGTTAACGTTTACATGACTCAAAAGGCAAGCACCGTTGTGAACCACCGACCCGGCCAAAACCGTGGAGAAAGGGCCAATGATCACCCCGTCACCGATGGAAGCTGATCCCGAAATAACGCAAGACGGATCGATGATCGAGGGAAAGACGAATCCCCCCAGACGCTTGCGCTCGTAAATTACCTTGCGGGCCGCAGGAGAACCGATGCCAAGGGCAATGGGCGTGCCCGGTTTCACGTCCTCCACTTTGCCAAGCACAGGGACTCCGTTGCTCAAGGTTATTTCCGGATAACGCTCATCGAACTGGCCGAGAACGTCAAAGCCCGGAAGCCGTCGGATGATGTCCACGATAAAGGCGGCAAGCGTGCCCGCGCCGATAATGCCTATTTTCATGCCGTTATCCTCGTCCTTAGCGGTCAGGCTTTCTGGGTTTGATCAACCTGCCTCACTAATTTTCACGCCAAGAATTGCAGACAACCAACCACGTAGAGAATTTTTCAAAATAAAATCTTCTGAGAGAGGAGGCAACTCTGAATCCAAAAAATCATTTGAAACAATAGGAGTTACTCTATCAATAACGTGAATCCTGGTAGCGTCATAAAAATCTTGCCCTAAGATTGACTTATTAGTCGTAATCAATTTTTTCCCTGAAGCAATGACCTCAAAAGTACGCATTGTTAAACCAGTTTGGTTCGGGTGTTCTATGTCAAGGACTGCGGCACAATTATTAATATGATTAACCAAAGTCTCGGTCGAAATTGGTTTAAAAATCAGACGATCATCCCCAAGCTTTCTCAAATGCTTATCAATCAATCTTCGAAGAGCAAGCTCAATGCGACTTCTTACAAACAAGAAGTAATTAAATCGAACTTGCTGATCTAGCGTTGACAGTAGGCGAGATATTACTCGTGGACGGTCACCATTAAGGGTCCCAACAAAGAATATACCTTTACCTTCAGAAGTATTTCCGTTTGTAAGGTATTTATCCAAGAAAAATAGTGGCCGAAACGTAAATTGAGGAAAATCCTTACAATCAGAGGGATCAAAACTGTAATAATCATCAAAAAAAGGGAACTTCAATTCGATATGTTTACAATTCGACAGACTATCCCACAGATAGAGAATAAACTGTGCATTCTGATATCGAGATCGAAGTTTTTTTAAGAAATTTGGAGAAATCCCCTCTCCTTTTATAATAAGAATGATGTCACATTGCTTTGGGGCAATTTTTTCAAGCCATGGAAAAAAGAACAAATCTGAGAAGCGCCAAGCCAACTTTGGAAAAATCCGAAGAAGGGCGATTATCCACCCATGCTCCACCGGCCTAACACTACGATACGTTACCTCTGCCCCCATATTCTTCATCTCACGAAGAATTTCTTGCTCATAGCCAAAGGTTTTTGGACAAAATAAAATAATTTTTTTCCCTAATAGCGACAAATTTGTCATTTAAACTCCCCAACCACATTAGGCAGACACATTACTACTCCACCGCTCAGGAGAAAGACTTTTGTTTGTAGCGTTTCAACCTTACCTCCGGTGCATTCGAATTTTGGCTTAATTTCATTCCCATCGTATGGATTCCAGCAAATGGTGTTCATCTTCTCAATAGCTCGTTTATCATCAGTTTCATTTGTAATGTTTTCGCTGTAATTGACCAACGAGTCTGCAAGCTCCAACAATTCTCTAAATTATTCAGACCGACTTACTTGCCTCGTGTTGTTTGACAATGCGCGCAGGAATCCCGGCTACCGTCACGCCTGCTGGAACATCTTCGATCACAACGGCATTAGCTGCGATACGGGCACCATCGCCAAGCACAACCCCTCCAAGTACCTTAGCACCCGCACCAACGATGACGTTATTACCAACCACGGGACGCGCCGACCCGGAATAGCCTAAATCTATCTCGCGTGCTCCGAATGTAACGTTATGGTAAATAATCGCATTTTCGCCTATAGAGACTGCGCCAATAACCGTACCCTGCGTGTGGGGAAGATAGAGCCCCTTGCCGATCTTACAGCGCATGGCTATTTCCAACCCAAAGACAACAAAGTTGATTAGTGCCAGCATCTTAGCCAGGGGAGTCAGTTTCAACTCATAACAACTGTGCGAGAATCGATAAAGAATAACCGGCACAAACCGCGGGGAAAATAGAGAAAAAAAAAGCCTCCACATTGTCGGATTTTTTCCGATTTGCTCACTAAAATAATATTGCCGTCCTAAATCTGCCAGCAAAGTTTCGCGTAAGCTCATTCCATCATCCGGCGCTTTCTCAGTTCTTCATTAGCCTTATCTAGGCCGTCATCGGGTAATGGTTGGGACAAGACCCAATCCACGAATTGATCCAGTCCTTTGTCTATGCTTATTTCAGGTGAATATCCCAATAAGGTTGAAGCTTGAGTTAAATCCGCATAGCAATGTCGGATATCACCAAGCCTGTATTGCCCCGTTACCTCGGGGCGAATCTTTCCATCCAGCTTATCAACTAACAAATTAGCAATGTCCATCACAGAAGTAGGTTTTCCTTCGCCAATGTTAATAATTCTTCCATTCACCGCATCTGACGTTAACGCTAAACGAAATGCACGGGCAACGTCATTCACATGAACAAAATCACGGCTTTCCAGTCCATCTTCAAAGATCGGCAAATTCATACCCCGGCGAATCCTCGTTGAGAATATGGAAAGAATACCTGTGTATGGATTATGTAAAGACTGACCTGCTCCATAGACATTCTGAAGACGCAGCACAACAGTATCGATGTTGAAGGCAGCACCGGAGATCCGAACAATATCTTCCTGGGCAAGTTTGGTTGCTGCGTAGATTGAGGCCGGACTGGGAGGGGTACTCTCCGATGTCGGGGTTAGAAAAATAGAGCCGTGGCAGAGGGGGCAACGAGGATCCCATTGACCCGCTTGAAACTCCTTTAATGTGCGAGGCGAAGGGAATACCATTCCGTGCTCCTCGCAGAGGTAAGCCCCTTCGCCATATATCGAACGAGATGACGCCAAGACTATTTTCTTGATCGAATGCTGCTCGTTGGCAAGAATATCCATAAGTGATGCGGTAGCCTGCGAATTAACAGCATTATAATGAGCTACCTGATACATGGATTGGGCGGTTCCCGTTTCAGCCGCCAAGTGAATAACAGCATCTGCCTCGAGCAAAGCAACCTTCAGCAGGGAGACATCTCTCACATCGCCACGCATAATTTCTACTTGCGGCGCATTAAAAACTTCATTCTCGATGGATGGCAATACACCATGTATCTGAGGGCTGAGGTTATCAAAAAGCGTTACGTTCCAACCGTGGCGAATAAGATCCTTCGTTACGTTCAGGCCGATAAATCCCAGCCCGCCTGTGATCAAACAAGTTTTACTCCTTCTTTCCATTAAACTCTCCGTGATTATAGTTTAGACCGAACTTTTCAAGCGGACAAAGTCCGTCGATACACCTCTTCATGACGTTTGGCACAGATGGACACGTCCAGCATGGCCTTCGCCCGATGACGTGCTTCCTGCCCAAAGGAATGGCGTAATTCCGGATCACCAATAAGCATTTCAACTTTTTGAGCCAAGGCAGCAGGATTACGGGTCGGAACCACGAATCCTGATTTTCCATTTTCAATAATAACGGGGATATCGCCAACATCCGTGGATACGATGGCTCTGGCCATGGACATTGCCTCCCAAACAACAGTCGGCGAAGCTTCGTACACTGACGAGCAGACAAAGACATCGGTTGCGCCCAAGACGTTTATTATATCAGACCGAAAGCCATGCCAATGAAGATTTCTCACCTGCAGTTGACTTGCCAATTCCTTCAGGCCATCAACGTATTTCTGTTGGTTTGTATAGCACCGGCCAACAATGTGAAAGGCAACGTCATTCCTCTTGGCGGAAAGCAAGCCCGCCATCTCGATGAAATACTCAACCCCTTTGACCGGGGTAATATTGGAGATAAAAACCACCCGGAGACACTGATCAGGTTCAAACACGTCGGTGGCCAGGGGCTTGTCTGGATCCAGCCGTTGAGTGTCCACGGGGGCCTGAATTATCATACTAGGTATCTTCTTGAGCAAGTTATTGTTCAAGTAATATGTCTGTACCCGCTGACTAGCCAATATAAAAAAATCAGCGATCATTGATGAAAGTATGTTGAAAACCCCTTTCACTATTGAAGGCATTTTGGTGTCATTAAGGTGCCACAAGACCTTAATTCCCGCCAACCAGGCGGCCAAGGGGGCCTTGATTTGCCAGGAACCATTACAGTGGGCCAGATCAATGGCATCTTTTCTCAATCGTTTCACTAGATCAAAAACATCCGGAAAAAAATAGATAAAATACAAGATTAAAGCCTTTAGGGCCAATGTAGGGCGTCTGAGTTTCAGCAAACGATAATTAATGCCGTGTTCATTGAGTCTCTGCTCGAAGAACTCGGAATCTTGCCGCGGGAAGTAGACGATCGTTTCAATACCCCGCCCCTTCAAGTGGGCAGCAACCTGTACAATCCTGTTGTGCTGGCCGCTGAAACGCCCCTCTTCCATTAGGTTAGCTACTCGTATCGGCCTGTTGCTTTCAATATTTTTCTTCAATGTCTGACCTGTTTGGGAATAGAGGTGCGTCCTTCTATTTCATGTGAGGATGTTTTATCCATTTCTGCTGAAAATATTTACCATCACGGGGTAAAGCTTTTTTCATATTAGCGGGGTTGCCAGCTAACATGGCATATTGGATACCGGAATAATCTTTTGTAAGAACAGACCCCATGCCAACAAAACAGTAGGAATCAACCTTGGCGCCAGGTACAAAATTACAATTTGAGCCGATATAGCACCAATCACCTATTGCTATAGGCTTTACATAATCAATGGGATCGATCCCTTTGGAATGAGTAAAGAAAACAGATTGTATTCCGGCAACGATTGTATTGCTACCGATGGAAATCGGACTGCAAAGATCAAAATAATGCCTTAATGAAATGGACGAACAAT
Organism: Desulfobulbaceae bacterium; assembly: GCA_013792005.1. Lineage (NCBI taxonomy): Bacteria > Pseudomonadati > Thermodesulfobacteriota > Desulfobulbia > Desulfobulbales > Desulfobulbaceae > Desulfobulbaceae bacterium. The sequence continues at coordinate 1,100 of VMSU01000038.1, read as the reverse complement.
CTCCTAAAGTAAGTCGACCATCAAAGGCATTACTACTGGTAAAATAATTCCAACGGTTAATTCTCGATCCCTGGCCCATGGTCAATTTTTTAATTTTATTAAAAACATTACCATGCCCGATATAACTATTATCAGCGAGTTTGAGATGCTCCACATCAAGCAAACTAAAGCCGATATAGCAGTTAGTGCCAATGCTATGCCCCATCCTGTTTAAAATTTTTATTTTTAAACAAGATGGAAGAAGCATAAGGAGTATGCTAGATTTCAAGCCCATATTGCACTTCCTATTGTATACTGGTATAGAGCGAGACTATTTTCTGTAATTTTTTGGCAACTGCCAAACATGAGTAATCTTCCCTTGATTTATTGATATTATTACTACTCATCGATTCATAAATATTTTGATCGTTAATAAGTTGATTAAGGTCTGAAACAAATTGGTCATAGTTTTCGATGTCGAAGAAAAGTGCATTTTCTCCGTTCTTAAGTATATCTTTAAAATTTGGATATGAGTTTACCATGATAGGAAGTCCAAAATACATGGCCTCCAACAAGACGTTGGGGAGTCCATCGAAGGTCGAGCAGTAGAGAAAAATGTCCGCCGATTCATAAAACAAACGCACATCCTTTACAAAGCCATGAGCCTTGACAGTAAATCGATCAGTGCAATATTTTTTAATATCATCATTGAGCTTGGACAAGTAAAAACCATCTCCCAGTATATCAAAATTTATTTTTACTTCTTCACTGCCATCTCTAGCAAATCGTGACAAGGCATTAAGAAAAAACAACAGTCCATGATACTTTTCAGGAAATGCCAAATTAGTAACGGTTAGCAAGTTGATCGTTTTACTACTTCCTAATCTTGCTCTAGGCAGGGTATCCTGTTCTCTCTCTATGAATTGCGGAGCAACCTGCACCTTCACCTTCCGCAGTGTATATTTAGAGATCTCTTCTTTAAGTTGATTATGAACTATAATTATGCCATCAGCGATATTCAAGGCGATAATATTAACAACAATATTAACACAATAAAGTAAATATTCCTTCCTGGAATTGTACCTTCCGTTTTTCAAAAAAGAAATTAATGGAGCTACAAG
>VMSU01000037.1 GCA_013792005.1 Desulfobulbaceae bacterium | reverse complement strand
TTAACTTTATCGAAGTCGCGCTGCTCATCCGCCACGATGGCCCGGCGCAGCCGGGCCATCTAATAATTATCCCGTTTCTAGATATCATCCCTGCCAAACCAATTTTGGCATCAGAATATTCGGATTAAATAAGATTTTTCTAACTAGATATCACGCACACTACACATGATATCTAGTTTATCGAATATCATTCTCACATGAGATGCCACCACTCCGGTCCTCAAACATTATCGGGGTCAAGTCAAGTCATGCAAAACAACGCGCGCCGGAGTAGCAGAGTGCCATAGATTAACGATTCCCCGCTATTTTAGTCTTCACCAAGAACAACAACATCCCCACCCTTCATTCTTCGCCATTAAACAACTCAACGTGGAAATTAACAATAGCGACTCTTCCTCACTAAATTCTGAAATAAAACCCCCAATTAATTTCAGAAAATTTCTGAATATTCGACCCTTCCACATTAATCAAGATCTTTTACTGTTTTTTCTTGGGCAATTTTATTGCCCCATTCAAAAATTGAACTTTTATACAAAAGATCAGAGTGTTATTTTCATCGTACTTAAATATCACTTTGATCACATTGGGAGTTTTATGGTGGTGATCTATGACTCAAGTCAAGCCTACCCTTCCAGCACTGTAGGAAATTTGCCCTCCAATTCCATTTTTTAACAACTCCCCACGATCAGCTTTTGCATGGCTTCTCTTTCTACGGTATAATTTGTCGCCGCTACCGGAAGACAATACGAGCCAATCCCAGCCCCAAGAATGTTACCCGGATCACCAACCCAACACCACCATGAACCTTACCCAAGAACAACAACTGATCGTCGCCCATGCCGGGGGTCATGCCAAAGTCAGTGCGGTTGCGGGATCGGGCAAGACCTCCACCATGGTGGCTCGAGTCCGGCACCTTCTTAAACAGGGTGTGCCAGCCCACCGGATTATGGTCCTGATGTTCAACCGCTCGGCCCGTGACGCCTTCAGCGCCAACCTGACCGCCGTCTTAAAACCAACAGGCCTCGCTCCGCCCGAAGTCCGCACCTTCCACTCCCTGGGACTACGCCTGATTCAGAGCTTCTGCAAACGGGGAGCGCTGCCTGTCCGCACCCTGCTCACCGCCGACTACCAGGTTGACCTATTGGCCAAGGAGGCAGTCAAACAGGCGATGGAACAAGACGACGACAGCCGGGACTGGCTGGCCAAAGATGCCATGGAGGGTTTTTTGACCTTCATCGATCTGGTCAAGGCCAATACCAGACCGCCAACATCCCTCTTCGATGAACTCGGGCTTGACGATTCACTCACCTACTTCATCAAGGCCTTCGAGATCTTCGAGCAGATCCGCACCGAACGGAGGGTCCGCTTTTATGCCGACCTGATCCACGAACCGGTGATGGCCATCTTAGCCGACACAGCCCTCGCTCAGTGGGTCGGAAACCATGTCGACCATATCATCGTTGACGAGTACCAGGACATCAATGAAGTACAGCAGCAACTGCTGAAGGCAATCGCCGGCAGTCAAGCCAAGGTGATGGTGGTTGGCGATGTAGATCAGTGCATCTACGAGTGGCGCGGTGCACGACCAGAATACATTAACGAGCGTTTTCAGCACGACTTCGCCAACCCTGCTAACTTCACCCTCTCCTACACCTTCCGCTTTGGCCATCAACTCTCCCTGGCAGCAAACTACCTGATTCATCATAATCACCAGCGAGACCGCAAACTCTGCCGCTCCTTCCCCGGCAACAGCAAGACCCAACTCGACTGCCAGATCGATGACACCCCCCACCCAATCCTCAGCATCCTCATCGACTGGCAGAACCAAGGCCGGTCCTTGAGCGAGGCAGCAGCCCTGGTCCGGATGTTTGCCATGAGCGTGCCCTTGGAACTCGCCCTGATGGAGGCCGCGATCCCCTACCACCTGCTCGGCCACGAACGGGTCTTTGAGTGTCCCGAGATCATGGCCTTAACCGGCTTCCTAAAGCTCTGCCATGGCGGGGCACAGTTCTCTCTAGAGATAATAACGGCTATGCTTTCCAACCCGCACTTGGGCCTCAAGCGCGTCCATCTCGAAGCCCTGGCCCGTGACATCGCACACGCGCCGCATCAGGCGCCAGAGTTAATCTTAACCCAGGTCAACCGCGATACCCCACCCTTTATTAAACGGCAGATCGAGGAACGAGCAGTTGCCTGGAAGGAGATCCAACAACTGCCGGCAAAGACCAAAGCCCACGAACTCCTCTCGGTCATCATCAACAAAACCGGCCTCTTTGACTTCTACCACTCATTCTCCTCTCGACTCTCCCAAGCCGAGAACCGGATCAAAACCTGCCAGGCCTATGTCAGCTTCGCTCAACGTGTAAATCTGCCCATCGCCAATTTTTTGGATCACATTGATCACTTGCAACAGAGATACACAAAACCGGACGGAGAGTCCTTATTGATCACCTCCATCCACCGAGCCAAGGGCCTTGAGTGGCCTTTAGTGATTCTCCCGGGACTGACCGACGGCTCCTTTCCGATACTTGATGATACCCTTGAATCGATGCTCACCAATTTTGAAGATGAGCGACGTCTCTTTTACGTGGCCATGACCAGGGCTCGGGAGCGCCTCATCTTCATCCACCCTCACGACCAGAAACTCTTGCAACAGCAGCAGGCCGGGGCCAGCCGATTTATCCCCCCAATCGACAACACGGCCCCGTTAGCGAGCCGATTCCTCTATGAATCCAATCTCCGGCTCAGCGGAAGACTCGGAGACGCGATTGATGCCGATCTCTCTTCTCCAACCAATCATAAGGATATGGAGATCCCTCCCGCCACACCTCAACACCCACCGAGTTCACAGCTCTCCGCCGTTGACTATAAGGTAGCCAACGCTTACCTCGCCGCCATCGATTCACCGCTGCCCAGAGTTAAAGGTCCAACCCGCGACAAAAAGGTAACTGGCGCCGGCAAGGACGGATTTCTGAAGATCGAAGAACTGGCAGAGGGTTTAATGGTCCATCACCAGACCTTTGGCACCGGTGTGGTCACGGCAGTGCCAAACCGGCGGCAGGGCAAGGTAAAGATCTTATTCGAAGGGGTTGGGTCCAAAGTGTTAATCGCCGACATGGCAAAACTGGTGGGCCTTTAAACCACCCGCGCCACCAGCGGCGCATCCTCGTTGGCGCGGCCCTCTGTCGCACAATAGCGACACTGGGATGATGTTAAATATTTAACATGTTTACAGGTAGTTATTCCCTTAATAACTCCGCCACCTTTCCCGCAGTACTCTCTGTTGTCTCCTTTAACCGACAACCTTTTGGCACCGAGACCTAAAACGCACGTTATCACCACACTTAATCAATAAATAACAACGAAAAATCAATGAATTAAACAAGACAAATCCAAGTGGCACAGTGTTTGCTGTCTTGCTGGCTTCATACGCTTTGAGCCCCAAATAGGGTAAACACATACTTTGTTACATGGAGGAATAATGCACAAATCACTAATTCTCAGCACCGCAACACTAATCACCCTGGGAACGATCCCAGCAGCCATGGCCGATACCACTCTGACCTTGAATGCCGGCTGGAACTTGGTCAGTTCCACCACGCCGGTGAGCAATGTCGCCACCACCTTTGGCAATCCCCAAAAATTCGCCTCAGTCTGGACCTGGAACTCCAACACCGGCCAATGGAACTCTTTTGTGACCAGTAGCGCTCCCCCTCAACCCAATGGCTTCTTACCCCTGCACACAATCAGCGCCGGCGAAGGCTTCTGGATCAACAGCAAGACCAAACAAACTGTTACCATCACCGGCAGCGCCACCACTGACACCACCCTCACCCTTGCCGACAGCTGGAACCTCAAAGGCGTCAACACTCCGGTTAATGTCTCGGAGGTGTTCAACGCCAACACTTCCGCCACCAATACCCATAAATACTCATCAGTCTGGCAATGGACCGGCACCACCTGGTCGGTCTTTATTGCCGGAGAATCCACCCCAGGGGCCTACGCCAGATCCAAGGGCTTTATCCCACTCACCACCCTCTCCCCTGGCCAAGGATTCTGGGTTAACGTAAAACCGGGTCAAGGCGGAAGCATCAAACTACGCCGAACTCCTGGAAACACGGGGGGAACTGGAAACACCGGCGGGAGTTCAACCTCTACCAATGGCAATTATCAGCTTCTAGCGTGGAACGATCTGGGAATGCACTGCATGGACGGCAACGACTATTCAGTCTTTTCAATTTTGCCTCCCTACAACAACCTTGTCGCCCAGCTAGTCAAGAAAGGAAACGGCACCGCATCACGGGTTGTCTCGGGAGTAACGATCACCTATGAAGCGGAACCTTCTTTTGCCGGCAAATGGAATACAATCAGCAGCACTAAGACCAATTTCTGGGAGCATGTGGGCGCTCTGTTCGGCGTTACCCTTTCCCCGGATATGGGACTCAAAAACAATGCCGTCCAGAGCACGACCCCCCAGCCGATGACCTATAACGCAGAACATGATTGGTGGATTGCCGAAGGGATACCAACCTCACCCCAAAATGACGACGGCACCTACAACCACTACCCGATGGTCAAGGTTGTCGCCAGGGAGACCCTGTCCGGCGCGATCCTTGCCACCACAACAACGGTGCTGCCGGTCAGCGATGAGATGGATTGCAAGAAGTGTCATGGCTCAACCTCCGGCTACAGCGCCGCCATGCCCGCCAGTGGCTGGGAGAATGACCCTAATGCGGAAAAAGATTACAAACTCAACATCCTGAAGCTCCATGATGAACAGAATGACATATCACCCTATCTCAACGATCTCAAGCAGCTCGGCTATGACTACACCGGTTCACTGCTCGCCACCGCCCAGAGCGGCACCCCGATCCTCTGCGCCATCTGCCACAAAAGCAATGCCCTCGGCACCAGCGGCTTTAGCGGCATCCCTCCGCTGACGACTGCGATTCACTCCCTCCATGCCGACGTGCTCGATCCGTCCAACGGCGAATCGCTCAACAGCAGTACCAATCGTACCGCCTGCTATACCTGCCATCCTGGCTCTTCAACCCAGTGCCTCAGAGGAGCGATGGGCAAGGCCACCGATGCCAAGGGAAACACTCTGATGCAGTGCCAAAGCTGTCATGGCTCCATCAGCGCCGTGGGCGCTGCCACCAGAGAAGGATGGCTGCAGGCGCCAAGTTGTCAGAACTGCCACCAAAACGGCCAGCGGTATACCGAAGCCGTAACTGACGCTCTCACCGGCGCCCTCACTCCAGTCGTTGATACCCGCTTTGCGACTAATGCCAACACTCCGGCAGCAGGGTCCAATCTCTACCGCTTCAGCAGGGGGCACGGTCAGTTGCAGTGTGAGGCGTGCCATGGTGCAACCCATGCCATCTATCCATCCCTCAGGGCCGAAGATAATGTCCAAAGCATCGCGGCACAGGGTCACGCAGGAACAATTGCCGAGTGTACCGTCTGCCATACCACCGTGCCGAATACGGTAACCGGCGGCCCCCACGGCATGCACACCATAGGGCAGCAGTGGATCAGCAAGCACCAGGACGCCGCTGATGGCAACGCCAAGAACTGTACCGCCTGTCACGGCAAAGATTATCGCGGAAGCCAGCTCTCCAAGACCTTCAGCGCCCGATCATTCTCAATAGACCACGGCACCAAAACATTTGCGGCAGGACATCAGGTGAGCTGCTACGACTGCCATAACGGACCCGACGGAGAGTAATGACTCACGAAAACCACCAAAAAAACTTGATGCCATGACTCTGGCATCATCAGATCATGATGTTTATTAAGTACAAGCCCTCCTTGCCGAGAGACAAGGAGGGCTTACTCTATTCTCACCACCAAAGGATACGACGATGAAAAAAATAATCGCAGGTTTGACACTGGCCTTGAGTTTGAGCCTGACGGTTCAGGCCGGGGCTGACAGCAACGCTGTCAACGGATTACTACTGGGGGCTGGAGGCGGAGCCCTGATCGGGCAGGCTGTGGGCAGGAATACCAAAGGGACACTAATCGGCACGGCGGTGGGATCGGTCCTGGGGTATGCCCTTGGCAACGAGATGGACAAAAATGGAACCTACCGACCGGTAGCCCGCTCAACGGTCTACCGAGAACCCAGGATGGTAGTGGTCAGGCCAGAGAGTCAGGAGATGTGTCGGGAAACAGAGATCCTCGCCACCATTGATGGCAGGGCGGAGACAATCTATGGGATGTCATGCTGGCAGGACGGCGAATGGGTGATGGTGGCAGACGAGCCGCCGCCTCCGGCCTTTATCACCAGAACGATCGTGCTGCGCGAACGCGAAAGAGACCATCACCGTCATGGCCATCATCGCTCCCACCGTCGAGACTGGAGCAGAGATGATGACCATGGCCATGAACGGAGAAAGCACAAACAAAAGGTCATTTATCGGGCGGGGTGGTGACCGGGGCCGGGATTGCCGGGACGCCGGGATCTGCCGAGGCTGCCGGGGCAACGGCCCCGGTGTCTGTCTTTGCAGACGCAGCGTCACCTGCAACCGGTTGAGCGATAATAAGAGACTCGGCACTAACCTCCATCAGCTCCTTGACCCCGTACTCCTTGACCTTGGCATAGAAAACCACCTGTGACGCCTTGACCAGCAGGTCCTGATCTTCAGGCTTATCCTTAGCCCAAATCTGTAGTGTTGGTGCGCCATCTTTGGTCTGATAAGTAATCGTGGCAACTGGTTTGCCCTTGGGGGAGGTAAAATCCTTCGCTTGATAAGAGGCTACACTGATCTCACCTGCGCTCGCAAGCAGCTTTTCGATTCGTTTGGAGTCGAGGGTCGATTCCGGCTTTTCTTTGAGCCGCCACTCTTTATCTCCCTCCTTGATCAACTCAATGGTGCCTTTGGTATTGACCAAAGTCAAACCCGTAAGGGTCTCAATAGACTGGCTGAAGTAGCGGGCTTGCCACCACGACTCCTTGTCGGTTTGAACCTGCCAGGCAGAGAGATCGTCGATCTGATAGACCTCCTTAGCTTCGGCCAAGCGAAGATGAATCGATTTGGCACTGGGTGCGGTGCCAAGATAAAAGACCGTCTTAACATCCCCCTCTGTCAACTCAACCTTACGATTAAAATCAGTGTCACCAACCTTGAGACGGGCATGGCTGGCTGCAGTCTGGCTGACCAACCGGGAGGACTTGCTGTCCGAAAACTTCTTGATCAGCTCCTCAATCTTCGTCGTATCGACGGGAAACTCCCCTTGACTCAACAGCCAGACGCCATCCTTCTTGGCTAGAGTAATCGTCTTCCCCTGGTCATCGGTAATGGTCATGGCTGTTACTTTCTCAAAGGCCAAGGAGGGAAAGATATTGGCCGCCGACGGAGTCACCTTCTGACCCGGACGATACAGAAAGGCAATAAGTGCCACTTGCACAATCAGCAGGACCAACAGGACGATATTTTTCTTTGCTGTATTCATGATTCACCCTTTCTTCTTGAATAGGCTGAAGGCTTTTTGACTGTAGACTGTCGGACTACTCTCAACGAGCTGCATCACTCCCGCGCTCCCAACAGTCTCCAGGCTAATCCCTAAGTACCCTGATCTGTTGCCGATCATCCACCGATCATCGGTTGTTCCTTGCGATGTCGCCAGCCGCCATACAGACTGACAATCAGCAGGGCCACAATGGCCACCCCATAATTTAACCACTCCCAAAAGGTCTGCTGCTGCCGGGAAAGCGGCGCTAACAGGCGAGCGTACGTGCCACGAGACCGGATCACTAACAAGTCCTCGTCCTCCACTGACCAATCGACCAAATTCTGGAGGAAACTCAAGCTGTTCAGGAAACGGTCCTGGCTCATGGACTGAGAGATGCTAAACACCGTATCATTAACGAATTCCGTGCTGCCCACCACCACCAGACGGGCCGATTCCGGAGACTTTTTGATCACCGGGGCATCAGGCAACTTGACCTTTTCCGTCTTCTCTTCCTTGCCTGCCTTGCTGTCTGCCGGACCTAAAGACTCTTCCTTGATCCCATCCTCATCTTGCTCATGTTCATGCTCTTGTTCCTTGGCCTTGGCGATGCGCGGGTCAGGCCGCTCGGCAAAATAGCTGGCAAAGACACCCTGACTGCTCACAGCCAAGGTTTTAGCGGACATGGAGTCCCCTGAGGCAAAGCCGTCGTCTGGAAAACGCTGAAAATCAGGCTGAACATCAGTCCCGGTAAAGCTCCAGGAATTGGGACTTGACTCCAACAGCTTCACCACCTTACGGCTCTGGTCCTTGGTGTCGATGATCAAGGGCGAAACCCAGTTCATGGTCACTGCCGGCAGATTGGCAACGGCAGTACTCTCTTTGGTCATGCCGCTCGCCCGAACATCGACAAAAAACGGGTAGTTGATCTGACGGATCTCCTGGACAGTCAGGCCTCCCAAATTTCTGGTCACCGGGATCGGGAAAGGCTCATTCTGCTGATCCATCACCAATGAGTCTTCAACCGTAATCCCGTAATGGGCCAGTAAATCACCGATGCCGCTCGTCACCTTCTTGACCGCTAAGGCTTGAGAGTATGGACTGATATCAAGCAGGTAATTACCGGCCAAAGCCACGACCGCCCCACCCCGCATCAAGTACTGATCCACCGCAAAACGGGCCATGTCATCCATGTCCTTGGGCGCCACCAGCAGGAGGACATCAACATCCGGCGGCACTCGACCGAACGAGAGATCCACCTTGACCAGGTTATAATTCTCCGGCAGAACCTTCTGGATCATCCGGTAACTCTCTTGTGGCGGGGGCTGTCCCATCATCGCCATCTCCGGCGGGGCATCAGCGGACGGCGTCCACAACCCGATGGTCTTCAAGAATCCTGAAGAAGTCTGCTTGAGGATCGACTCTACCTCCTTGCGGATCTCGACATCACCCATATCACCGGCCAGATAGATCCGCTCGGTCTTATCGCCAACCGTCAACAGCAAGTACATATAAAAGGTCTCAGAAGAGAAAAAAGAGAGCTGCATGGGATCGACATCGAAACGCTTCTTGAGTTCGGCCTGCTGCGGGTTAGCGCCCGGATCAATAGCCTCATAACGAAGTTTGCCCCCGGACTCCTTGCTGATCGCCTCGCCGACTGTATCAATGCTGGCCGGCAGCTTGGCCAACTCCGGCGGCAGGCCGTCCCTGGTGATCACAGCGGTCAGGGTCAGATCACCCTGAATCTTTTCAAAGATTGAGCCCAGGCTCTGAAAGCCAAAAACGGCCTTCTTGATTGACTTGGTCAGATCGTATTCCAAATTGCGGAGTCGAACATCAATCTGACCATCGGGCCGGGGCTGAACTTCGATAATGTCATTGAACCCCAAGGTGACATGCTGGTCTCCATACTTAACCAGGATATTGAAATACGAGTTGACCACCGATGCCTCGTAGCGCCCAGCCACCTGAAAGGGGACCGGCTTAATGCCATACTGCTGATTGACCTCTGCCTCTTGCTCCGGGTCGTATTTGGGATCGACAAAATCGACCTTGACCCGCCCATGGGAGGCGATAGCGTACTCCTGCATCAGATCCTTAATCCGTGGCACCAGGGGTGAAAGCAGGGGGTGGGTTTTCTCGGAAAAATAGCCCCGCAGGATCAGAGGGTCGCTTAAGTTGGTAATCAAATCCCGGCTGGTCTGGGAGAGGGAGTATTCCCGATTCTCAGTGAGATCAAGACGCAGGCCACTCACCTTGTTCAACCAGAGGTTGACGGCCAGGATATTGGCGATCAACAGCACTGTGGCCATAATCAGCGTCCGCCGATAGCGAACGGTGTTCGGCCCGCAACTCCACCGCTTCTTATCAAGCGAGAGGATATTGAGCGCCAGAAAGATGGCGGCGAGAGAACCGTAATAGACCAGGTCACGCAGGTCAATAACCCCACGCTCGATACTGGTAAAACGGCTGCCGGTGCCAAGGGCCCGAAACACCTCCCCCATGGTGTTACCCATGAAGTGAGTAATATCGGCTGACCCCAGGATATAGAAAAACCCGCCAACCAGGACGGTAAGGATCAAAGCGACGATCTGGTTGTCGGTTCGCGACGAGAGGTAGAGGCCGATGGCGATATAGGCCGAGGCCATCAACAGAGCCCCAAGGTAACCGCCAAACACCGGACCCCAGTCCAAAGGTCCAAGCAGGGACACGGTCACCGGCAAACCCAAGGTCAAGGTTAAGGCCACTGCCACCAGGGCAAACACGGCCAGGAATTTACCCAACACCAACTGCCAGAGCTTGACCGGCAGGGTGAGGAGGATCTCCATGGTCCCCATGCGCTGCTCTTCACTCCACTGACGCATGGTCAAAGCCCCAACCAAAAAGATCATCAACACCGGCATCCAGCGGAAAAGCGGCCGGATGTCCGCAGTATTGCGGGCAAAAAAGGTCTCCAACCAGAAAAAGGAGAAAAGCGCGGTCAATAGGAAGGCGCCGATGAAGAGCGCCGCCATCGGTGAGCCGAAATAGGCCTTTAATTCTTTTTTAGTAATCGCTAACATCCGGTTCATCGTCCACCTCCAACCGTGGCGGTAAGTTCATTGAAAACGGACTCCAGGGTCTTGGTCTCGTGCCGCAGCTCCATCACCGGCCAATCTTGAGTCTTGGCCAGGGCAAAGATTTTTGGACAGAGGTCAACTCCTGCGCCAGTTCCCCGCACCCGATACATGACGGCATCAGTGCGTTCATCCATATCGACCCGGGTCACTCCGGACAAACCGTCCAAGGCCTTTTTGATCGCCGCTTCCTGGCCATTTCTACCAACAATAAGCTGGGCTTGCGCAGTAGCCGCCATCTCGGAGAGCTTGGCATCGGCCTTCAGTTCTCCGCGAATAATAATCAACGCCCGGTCGCAGGTAGCCTCGACCTCGGAAAGGATATGAGTTGAAACCATGATCGTGCTGTTCTTGGACAACGAACGAATCAAGCGCCGGACCTCAACGATCTGAGTCGGATCGAGACCGTTGGTAGGTTCGTCCAGGATCAGCAGCTTGGGTTGATGGAGGATGGCCTGAGCGAGACCAACCCGCTGGCGATAGCCCTTACTCAAGGTGCCGATAGGCCTGGTCAACCGATCCACCAGACCAACGGAAATCGCAGCCTCACCAATCCGGTCACGCTGCTTTCCCTTGGGGATATTACGCAGCTCAGCGATCATCTTGAGGTATGACTGGACCGTGAGTTCCGGATAGATAGGCGCGTTTTCGGGCAGATAGCCGATCAACTCCTGTACTTTCTCGGTGTCGTTCAAGACAT
>VMSU01000036.1 GCA_013792005.1 Desulfobulbaceae bacterium | reverse complement strand
GGGGTGTGTTTTGTGAGTGAGGCCATACATATGGTATGCCGAACGAGCAAAACCGCCACGCAACGCGGTAGATCGGACTTTTTGCGACGCCATCATGTCTAGCCCCCATACGTTTTCCGTTAACAGCATCTTGACCTTAGATCATTAATCCATTTTCCGAAAGGGATCTCCTCCCGAGTAGGCGCTATCAATTTAAGGAGATTATTCATGATTTTTCCAGACTACAGGCCCAGGCGGCTTCGGCAAAACGAGTTATTTCGCGCAATGGTTCGAGAGACGAGATTGTCTTCTTCTCAATTTATCTACCCTCTCTTTGTTAAACCGGGCAAGGGAGTCCGCGAAGAGATATCATCCATGCCGGGTGTTTTCAGACTGTCAGTTGACGAGTTGGTCAAGGAGGCCAAGGAGTGCCTTAAGGTCGGTGTGAAAAGTGTGATCCTCTTCGGTCTGCCGGAGTCCAAAGATGCCATTGGCACTGGGGCTTACATTAAGCACGGTATTGTCCAGCAGGCTGTTCGTGAGTTGAAGAGCAGGGTGCCTGAGATGATGGTAGTGACCGATGTCTGTCTCTGCGAGTACACTGACCATGGACATTGCGGGGTAATTGTCAACAAGGAGGTAGATAACGATTCCACTCTGGAGTTGCTCGCAAAAACTGCATTGTCGCACGCCGAAGCCGGGGCAGATATGGTAGCGCCTTCGGACATGATGGACGGAAGGGTTGCTGAAATTCGGGCTGCCCTTGACGAGAACAGCTTTAGTCAAATTCCGATCATGTCTTATGCCGTAAAATACGCCTCATCATTTTACGGCCCGTTTCGGGAGGCGGCTGATGGCGCTCCTCAATTCGGAGATCGTCGAGGTTACCAAATGGATCCGGCCAACACCCGTGAGGCCTTTCGAGAGGCATCTCTCGACATAGAAGAAGGCGCTGATATCATTATGGTGAAACCGGCAGTCGCCTATCTTGACATCATCAGCAAGCTTCATAGTGAATTCGATCATCCTATTGCTGCGTATCATGTCAGTGGTGAATATGCCATGATCAAAGCCGCAGCAGCCAATGGTTGGATTGACGGAGATCAGGTAATGATGGAGACCCTGCTCAGCATTCACCGGGCAGGCGCCGATATCATCATCACCTATGGCGCTAAAGATATGGCGCGGATACTAAACTCAAAATAATTACGATTTATCAATGTGATGAAAAAAAATATTGACACGCAGCTTTAAATATCACAGAAAGGGTACTGCTTAGGAGTTACCCTTCATCTTTTTCGAGTATCTCCTAACTTAAGCAAGACAGCTGCTCCGGTCGGAATCAGGTCGGAGCGGTTTGACACTTCCACAATATGCTCTGCTACCACTGGACACTTCACAGTCAGCAGGTGGTAGATCGGTCTTTCCTCCTCGCTTAACGTTTCAAAATTACCCTGGCCTTTGCTGATCACAACATCAGCCTCCGTGAAGAGTGCCTGTAAATCTTTTCCGCATAGTTCAAGCGGAGTGCCTGGACAGGTAGTTCCGTTGGTAATCACTCGGTATCGTTGATTAATTCCACACTCTGTTGTATCCACTTCAGTGGCATCATTAATGATTGGCCCACTCTTGACAACCATGGTAATTACCCCAGGCAGTTGATCTGCCAAGAGACCATCAAAGACAATTTCCCCACAATTATCTGCCAGGTAAAGAATCCGCCTGGCATGAACAAGATCTTTAATTAATGTATCGTAGTCATTGATTATAGGACTATTGTTTAGACATTGATTCAATGTGGAATCAAAGTCAAACTTTTGCTGAGAACCATAATCGATAATGTTGCCGGCAATAGCAAAAAGTATCGCTCGATAAAGCGGGTCATCTCCCTGGCGAATCAACTCTTCAACACGGGGGCGCAAGCCCATGGCCAAGGTATTGCTCTGCTGCTTGAGGAAGAGAAAAGGGTCAGGATTCCCTGAAAAACTTGAGATTATGTCATATAAGCCAATTGAGTTAACAGGTGGAGACTTGTCCATATCCAGTTCGGCAAGATACGTTTCTGTCTCGGCAAGAATCTCTGCCTGCAGAGCTGAATCGGCGGTTGCAAGTTGGACAGCATACAGAGCCTGCCTGCGAAAACAAGGGATACATGCCGGATTAGTCTTCATCGTCTGCCTGTACCTTACAGAAGGGCTTATTCAACTTTTAACAGATAGTCTGTCCTGACATTACCCATGGCAGCAAAAATATTGCCACGAAACCTCGGGTCGCGCTGATAGAGGGATGCCATAAGATTGCGGATCTCCTCTCGCTTGGATTTGTCCGCCATGGGGCAGGGGTTCTTGACTGGTACGATGCCGGCAATGTTCGCGATCTCATGGATCTGATCCTTAGTGAGATAAGCCATGGGCCGCACGATCTTTAACCGGCCGTCAAAGAGTTGCTGCTTCGGCATCATGGTGCTGAGATTGCCACTGTAGAGCATATTGAGAAAGAAAGTTTCGATCAGGTCGTCTTTGTGATGACCAAGGGCGATGGCAGTATACTGCTCGGATCGAGCAGTTTCAAAAAGGTGATTACGCCGAGCGGTAGCGCATTGATGACAGGCTTTATCGGGTTGCTGTTGGTTGGCAACAACTCCATACTGAGTTCGTTCGGTACGGAAAGCGGCGCCGATCCTGCCAAGCTCCGCCTCCACAGCCAGGTATTGAGAGTCGTCAAATCCCATATCAAGATGTAAAGCCATGATCTGATATTTAATCGGGGCTTTTTTCTGCCAATGCTGAAGAAGCCAGGTAAGCACCAGGCTGTCGACCCCACCGGAAACTCCGATCAGGATGCGGTCGCCATCGCTGAGCATCTGATAATCGTGCAGGGCTTGACCGATTAAACGATTAATGGGCTTAGGCAGAATGTCCATGATTTGTAGGCCTGATGGGAAGAAGTGGGAGTCGACGAGGGCAATTGCGGGCTCCCCACCAAGGACGAGGTCGATTTTGGCACGATCACTTCAAGTAACTGCACCCAGAGAGCTTCTTGGTAACCCCTTCACGGATCAGATCGGAAGCAGTGATCCACTTAAAGCCTCGACCCGACAGTTTTTTCAAGGAAAGAAGATTCTCTGTGGCAGACTGCTGGGTTTCGGAAAAAGAACCAACGCAGAGAGTTTTTCCTGATTCCGTATGAATCAATCTATATTCAAAGGCAACAGAAGCAGGAGATGTGGCAGCATAGTCAGTCCCTTGTCGCTCCCGGGATTGCTTGAGAACCCAGACCATCACTGCTTCGGCGTTGAGATTTTTGCCGATCCGGAGAGACTCGAGATAAGGGGTGGAATTATAGGTGGTTGATAACGACTCAACCTCTTCGGGACTTACTATTTGAACCTTGACATTATCGACGAAATACTCTTCCAGAGATTGAGATAAAACATCAACTCCAGCCTTCAACTCTTTGATACTGCGTACTGATACATTGTCGGTATCCGTCAACGATGTAACTGGCAGCACACTAATGCTCTTGACTTGGTCCGGCAAGGAATCATCGGCAACAAGGACATTCTTTTTAACGCAAGAACACGTCAATGCCAAAATCAGCAGAATAGGAATAAAAAATTTACCCATGATGCGCACCTATCTAGATGGAGTTATTCATAATGTCCCTTTGGACGAAAGAACGCCATCAAGACGAGAGTCCACAGTTGTCGCTTGATCAAGGGCTCTGCCCAGAGCTTTAAAGATCGCTTCAATAATGTGATGAGTATTCTCCCCGCGAACCAGGTCGACATGGAGTGTGATTCCACCATGAAGGCTTAAGCTGCGAAGAAACTCCTTGGCGAGTTCAGTGTCAAAAGTGCCAACCTTCGAATCCCTGATCGTGACCTGATAGGCAAGAAAGGGGCGGTTGGAAAGATCAAGAGCAACCTGAACCAGCGTTTCATCCATGGGGACCAAGGCGTTGCCAAAGCGTTTGATACCACGGTTTGCATTAAGGGCTTTTTTCAAGGCCTGGCCAAGGCAGATGCCTATATCCTCTACCGTATGATGACCATCGACTTCAATATCACCCTCAGCGGTGATAGTAAGGTCAAAAAAACCATGAACAGCCATGAGGGTGAGCATGTGATCCATAAAAGGCACCCCTGTCTTAATGTCAACTCGTCCAGTGCCGTCCAGGGTGAGGGCAATGGCAATTTTTGTCTCTTTGGTCTGGCGGTGAATTTCACTCTGCCGGGCGGGCAAGTAAGTCATCATAATTCTCCTGCATGTGTGACTGATCAGGTTAACTTTGAGCAGTCACAGGTTTTTGGTCAATACAATCATGGCCAGACATCGACCATCATCTTTCTTATGATAACGTAACTACACAGGTTTAACGGTAATCAGTTATCGGTTTACGGTTAAAAGAATCATGGTTAGTCATAAATCATCGCATGATACTCAATGTCAGTGTGTCCTCAGCCATTGACAGGACCCAATCACCGTCAACTGTAAACTGTAAACCGACAACCTGAGCAGTTACGTTTATTTAATTAATGTAGGTTGTAGGATGAAGATCAATAAAAGACAGAAAATGCCCGCTGGTTGGATGAGAGCAGCACAATCGATACAATAGAAACGAACTTATCGTCATCTTTATACTCACCCGGCGCAGAAAGAATCAATACCAAATTATGGCCCGGTAATCAAAAAAGAATATTCTCTTTTGGAAGGAGCGAAAAATATCCGATTTTTTATTGACAAGGGCCTGGGATAAGGGTATATAAGTCTCGTTTTTCCAATAATTACAAGTGATCAACAAAATATGCGGGAATAACTCAGTGGTAGAGTGCAACCTTGCCAAGGTTGAAGTCGCGAGTTCGAATCTCGTTTCCCGCTCCACCTTTAAAAAGGTTCGAAAATTATTTCGAGCCTTTTTTTTCATTGATCAAATCCACAAAACCGGATAAATTAACCGTTTCTGGTCGTGTGGTTGCGAGTTCATAAAGCATAAGAACGAGGTAAAGAGATGAAGACCTATTTGACTCCGGTCAAGGAAATCGATAAAAAGTGGTACGTAGTTGATGCCACTGACAAAGTGCTGGGACGTTTGGCGTCTGAAATCGCCACAATTCTTCGTGGCAAGAACAAACCGACCTACTCCACATTTATGGACAATGGCGATTACATTGTGGTTGTCAATGCCGAGAAGGTTAGGTTGACCGGCAAGAAAATGCAGGACAAGAAGTACTATCGCCATAGTTCATTCATGGGTGGATTGACTGAACTGACAGCCTCTGAACTGATGGAAAAGAAACCCACGGACATCATCTCATTTGCTGTCCAGGGAATGCTTCCTAAAAATCCTTTAGGTCGCGCTCAACTTAAAAAGCTGAAAGTGTACGCAGGTCAGGATCACCCACACACTGCTCAGCAGCCTGAAAAGTTAGAATTATAAGCCGAATCGGCTTGGGACGTATTACTTACGGAGATAGATGATGATGGCTGAGAAAAAAATATATGCAACCGGAAAGAGAAAAACCGCAGTCGCTCGGGTATGGCTTTCCCCAGGATCTGGACAGGTAGTTGTTAATAATTTGAGTATGATGGACTATTTTGGTAATCTCCTCGATACCCATCAAAAGGTTGAGATTCCGTTCCGTCTTACCGATACCGTTGAGAAGTATAACGTTTCCGCCTCACTTAAGGGTGGGGGAAAGTCAGCTCAAGCTGAAGCCCTTCGACATGGCATATCTAAGGCCTTGCTTGAAATAGATCCAGAATTTCGCTTGAGCTTGAAAAAAGCCGGTCTGTTAACTCGGGACTCACGAGTTAAGGAACGGAAAAAATATGGTAAAAAAGGCGCTCGGGCAAGCTTTCAGTTTTCAAAGCGTTAATACATTTTTTTACAGATTTAGTAAAAAAGGGAAGGGCATTGGCTCTTCCCTTTTTTTATATCTAAATATTGGAGGGAAAGATCATGATTCGAGTTGGTATCATAGGAGCCTCTGGTTATACAGGAATTGAGTTGTCGCGCCTTCTCTGTCGCCATCCTGGCGTTACCTTGACCGTGGCTACTTCCAGGCAATATGCTGGCCGCTCTATGGCTGATGTTTATCCGAGCCTGAGAGGGTTGGTTGATCTGGTCTGCGAGGACACCACAGGAACGGAACTAGCAGCAAAGGCAGATGTTTTCTTTACAGCGGTTCCTCATCAAACGGCTATGGCGATTGTCCCGATCTTGCTTGAGGCAGGAAAAAAGGTAGTTGATCTTAGCGCTGACTTTCGGATTCACGACCCCTTGGTCTATGAGACGTGGTATCAAGCCCATACAGCCAAGGAACTTCTTGGCGAAGCAGTCTATGGACTTCCGGAAATTCACCGTCATGCGATCGCCCCATCTCGATTGGTGGCCAACCCTGGCTGTTATCCCACCAGTGTAATTCTTGGGCTGGCGCCACTGTTAACTAACCAGTTGATCAATTCGGATAGCATAATTATTGATTCAAAATCAGGGACATCTGGCGCTGGACGAGGCGCCCAAGTTGGCTCTCTCTACTGCGAAGTCACCGATGGATTCAAGGCATACAAAGTTGGTGAACATCGCCATACCCCCGAGATAGAGCAGGAACTCAGCGGCCTGTGCGGTCAGGACGTGGTGGTTTCTTTTACCCCACATCTAGTTCCCATGTCCCGGGGAATCCTCAGCACGATGTATGCGACACTTAGTGCCGGCGTCACCCTTAATGATGTCACTGAGGCCTATCACAATCACTACCGCAATGAGCCCTTTGTCAGACTTTGTCCATCTGGCGCCTACCCTGCTACCCAGTATATTCGAGGGGGGAATTTTTGTGATATAGGTTTTAAGGTTGACCCCAGGACCGGTCGTATTATCGTTTTGTCTGCTATTGACAATCTAGTTAAAGGCGCTGCTGGACAGGCTGTTCAAAATATGAACATCATCTGCGGCTTTGAAGAAACCCAAGGTCTCATGGTTGTTCCTTTATTTCCCTGACACTGGATAAAAACCATCATTATGATCTTTTATGTAAGGATGAAGATCAGTTCGACGGTGCGTAAAAATAAAGAATTTTGAAAATCAATCATACGATTTTTGTGCGCAATATCCGACTTGTTATAGCCTATGATGGCACTGCCTATGCCGGTTGGCAGCGTCAGGCGGCGTTGCCAACAATTCAGGGGACGTTGGAAGAGAAGTTGACTCTGATAACCAAGGCGCCAGTAACTCTGCATGGGGCCGGTCGAACTGATGCTGGGGTTCATGCCTTGGGCATGGTTGCCAACTTCCAGACGCATGCAACCATCCCGTGCCAAGGGCTCGTCAATGGATTAAACAGCATGCTTCACCCTGATATCCGAATCATTGAAGCGACTGAGATGCCCCTTAACTTTCAAGCCCGGTTCAGCGCTAAGGGCAAACGCTATTCCTACCATTTCTCCACTCAACCTATACTACCGCCGCATCAGCGCCTCTATCATGCCCATGTTCCAGGCACATTAAATGTCTCTTTGATAAAGTCCGCTTTGGCTGCCATTGTTGGAGAGCATGATTTTTCCAGTTTCGAGGCTTCCGGATCAAGGGATCTTTCAATTACCACAGGCCGTGGGGCGGTCCGCCTGATTCTCTCAACTCATCTGGCACAAACTGGAGATACGATGGTTATCTCAATCCATGGTGACGGTTTCTTGCGCCATATGGTAAGAAATATCGTCGGGACAGTTTTAGAAGTGGGGCAAGGGAAAAGAACCCTTGAAAACTTTGTCGAGACGTTAGCCGCCCGCGACCGAGGGAGAGCAGGCCCAACGGCGCCAGCACGAGGACTCTTTCTCGATACAGTATTTTATTAATTGTCTTCTTGGTCCGTTTCGATTATTTAAATTATCCTGATATTAGAGAAGAACGTTCAATGTCAGAAGCGATCTTCTTTGCCACCACTAAATACCATTTTTTCATTTATTTCGCGACACAGGAGATGTAATGACTACCCAAATCCAAGTTGCCAAACGGATGCAGCAGATAAAACCATCACCCACCTTGGCTGTCAACGCCAAGGCCAAAGCCTTAAAGGCTTCTGGCGCTGATGTCCTCAACTTCAGTGTGGGGGAGCCCGATTTCAATACCCCTGACCACGTCTGTCAGGCGGCAAAGGAAGCTATTGACCAGGGATTTACTCGCTATACAGCGGTGCCTGGCATTCCCGAGTTGCGGGAGGCAATTTGCCATCGGTTCTTAACCGACAAAGGATGGAGGTATGAACCGGATCAGATCCAGGTTTGCAGCGGTGGCAAACAAGGTCTATACAATATGGCCCAGGCCTTGTTCGGCCCTGGTGATGAAGTCATTGTTCCAACCCCGTATTGGGTGTCATATCCGCCGATCATCGAGTTGGCTGGAGCGACACCAATCTATCTTCCTCTGTCTGAAGAAACAGGGTTTGATATTGACGAAAAGGCCTTGGCTCAGTGTGTGTCGGAGAGAACGAAAGGCATTATCATCAATAGTCCATCAAATCCAACCGGGACAATTTTCTCTGCAAAAGGGTTGGCGCTGGTAGCAAAGTATGCCTTAGAACGCGGTTGGGTGGTAATCTCAGACGATATTTATGATACCATTGTTTACGAAGATGGACCCTTGCCTCACATTTTAAATGTTGAGCCTGCCCTGAAGGATCAGATCATCATTTTGAATGGAGTCAGCAAGTCATTTGCCATGACCGGATGGAGGATTGGCTACTGTGCTGGGCCAAAACATGTTATCGGCGCCATGAACAAGATCCAGAGTCAGAGCACATCAAACGCATGTTCAATCTCCCAGAAGGCCGCATTGGCCGCAGTAACCGGGTCACAAGATTTCCCCTTGATGATGAAGGAGTCTTTTATTGCCCGCCTGAAGGTAATAATGGCCCGTCTTCAGGAAATCCCTGGGGTAACCTGTGTCAAGCCACAGGGCGCTTTTTATGTATTTCCTAACCTCAGCGCATATTTTAGCAAGCGGAATGGTGAGACGGTCATTGATGGATCAGTTGCCATGGCCGATTACCTTCTGGACGAAGCACTCATTGCTTCTGTCCCAGGCGCTGCCTTCGGCTCTGATGCCTTTGTTCGTTTTTCATTTGCGACATCCATGGCAATCATTGAAGAAGGGATGAGTCGTTTGCAGGTGGCGCTCGCCAAACTTTCCTAAAAAAAATGGCCACAGGGGAATCCCCTGTGGCCATTTTTTTGTCATTTCTTTCCTGCCAAGCCACCTGTCGGTATTACATTTTTTCATCCTCAATTGGGGATCGATCACAGAGCGCCCAGGTCCAGGTGTCTAACGATTTCTCCCTGGAAAGAGCCCTCGTTCCACTATCTGAGAAGCACTGGTATGCCCAAGCCTGTTTGTTATTCTGATATATCTTGATGAGTCCTAATTTAGGGTGGCGATACCAACCGGCAGAAATTTGCCCGTCCATGGAGTCTCCTTTGGTTAGTCTTGAGAAGAAGTGTGGAGCGTGAGCACTAACGCCTCACTTGGTGTCAGTCTTATGAGAATTATTGTTTGGAAATTCACAGAGCTTCTCTTTATTCACAGATGAACAGGAGTCACACCCCGAACCGCAGTCGCACCCCTGCTGGTCCTTACCACTCAAGGTACGATAATATTTTCTCACCAAATAGTATGCTGCGGCAATAACGATAATCCAGACCAGAACAGTTTGCATTCTCTTGTAACAAATTACAGGGTAAGTGAATGCCGTTGCCGCCTGAAAGAAAGTTTTCCTGTCACCCAACCGACCAGAAAGACGGAGCCACCTGCCAAGAACCAATAAATATTTCCGGTAAATGTTTTCTTGTTCTCTTGGAGTTGGCGCAGACTTGCCTGCAGAACAGTAGTCTCACTTTTTAACCGCTTATTTTCATCCTGTATCCGAACAATATCTTGGGCATCAGCTTTAAGCACGTGATATTGTTCCGTCATCAAATCAAGTTTAGTCTGTAGTGTTTTCAGCTTGGACAACTCACTTTCTCCGCTTTGCGAATGGGGTTCCTTGCCAGCGATTTGTGCAGTGAGTAAGTCGTTCTGGTCTCGCAAGGAGGTAATCTCTTCCTGTAAATCTTTGACCACATTCGCGTTAGTCGGCTGATTGACAGCATACTGACTGGGAAGCCAACCTTCGTTGCCATCGGAGGTTCGTACACGGATAAAATTGTTCTTTGATTCAATTACTTCCAAAGATTGGCCGGTTTGCACTGTTTTAATGGCTTTATACTGAGAGCCCGGCCCTTCCCGCAGTGACACAACGATGGTATCAACAACATATCGCTGATCGGCATGAGCGGAGCTTGCCATGGCGACGGCGCAGACAAGCAGGGAGGGGAGAGTGGTCAGTAATTTCTTTATTTCTGGCATGATGAATAGCTCCTGCTAGCCACAAACAGCCTCTAGACGGCATATTATCCTGAGTTATTCTGACCAGCGGACAGAAAGAGAGAGACGCAAGGATTGAGGCATGATTCATTGAATAACTTATTTAACTTTTCACATAACAAACAATTCGTCAAGGATTATCAAGAGGAGAGTGTTTATTTCTCAATAATTCCAACAACTCATCAACAGACACTTTGTCACTTACCTCACTACCCTTTAACAGATTCTCTGCCAACTCCCGCTTGTCTCGATGCAGGGCAACAATTTTTTCTTCAATGGTCCCCTGGGTAATCATCCGGTAGATAGTGACTGGAAGTTTCTGTCCAATCCGATGAACCCGATCCGATGCTTGATCTTCCACAGCCGGGTTCCACCACGGATCCATGTGAATAACATAGTTAGCAGCGGTCAGGTTCAGTCCAAGACCGCCAGCTTTCAGACTGATCAGAAAGATATCTCCTTGCCCGGACTGAAAGGCATCGACCCTGGCTTTCCGTTGACGACTCGGAGTGCTGCCATCCAGGTATTGATAGTTGATTCCCTTATCTTCGAGAAAATGCCGAATGATAGTCAAGTGATCGACAAATTGACTGAATACCAATACTTTATGACGATTAGCTAACAATTCGTCAATGGTTTGTTCGAATACTGCCATCTTTGAACTGGCGATAGAAATTCCGGGACTAACCAAGGAGGGATTACAGCAGGCACGACGCAACCGCATGATTTCAGCCAAGATTTGAATCTGTCGGTTCCCTGTTGTCTGTTGCGCCTCAAGCTTGGCAAGGGCGTTACGACGTAAGGATTCATAAAAAGCCGCCTCTTCATCACTTAGAGCAACCTTAAGATTAACCTCAGTTCGGGGAGGAAGTTCATCTAATACTTGAGATTTCAAGCGGCGAAGGATAAATGGACTGACAAGGCGTTTAAGTCGTTTCTGTGAGTCCCTATCTTTATCTTTTTCAATAGGGCCGGCAAACCGTTTGTTAAACTGAGTGATGGTGCCAAGCAATCCCGGATTGATGAAGTGAAATAAGTTCCATAGTTCTCCAAGATTATTCTCCAAGGGGGTGCCGGTGGTGATCATCTTGAAGCGGCTTTTCAGGTTCATTGCTGCCCGTGAGCGCTTGGTACTCATATTTTTAATTGCCTGGGCCTCGTCCAGGACTATGACCTGCCACAGTTTTTCGCTTAACAGTTCTGTCTCTTGCTGCAGGAGACCGTAACTGGTCACCAGGACATCAAAACTGGTCAACTTATTAATGATTTTTTTACGCTCATTACCGCCGAAGAGGGTTACGTTCAAAGTCGGGGCGAACCGATCAATTTCATCAAGCCAATTGAAACAGACCGATGTCGGTGCAATTATCAGGATCGGACCATGTTGAGCCTGATCAAGAATAAGGGTCAAGGCTTGGATTGTTTTACCTAGGCCCATCTCGTCTGCCAAACAGGCTCCGAACCCGACATGGGCCAGCCGAGAAAGCCAGAGAAAACCCTTTTCCTGATACGGCCTAAGCGTTGTCTGGAGAGTTGAAGGTATTTTCGGCGAATAGGTTTCAGAATCTTTGATTCGTCGCTCCAGATCCTGCCAACCGGCGTCCGTTTCTATCTGGACCGCATTTCGAGTTACATCCAGTACAAATGGGGCTGCCAAGGGAGAAAACTGTAAGTGCTCCTTGTCCTGCCAGGTAATACTGTTTAGTTGATCGAGCTGCTGATACATATCCTGGGAGAGGGCAAAAAAATGGCCATCGGACATGGGGATAAAACGGCTGCGACTCTTTCTAATAAGTTCAAGAACTTCGCTGAGACTGAGGATTGCATCTTCATCTACATGAAGTTGACCTTGAAGTTCAAACCATTGACGCCGTTGTTTGATTTTAAGATAGAGCGGGGACTTGCCTGATGGCCCCCCACGTAACCGTAATCTCTCTCCTTTGGGCCATTCGACAACGGCCCCATGGGGCATTGCCTGTAATTCAGAGAGCAGTTGCAGGCAATCAGGAACATCATTGATCAACCACTCCCAGTTATCAATTTCGTGGCGGAGCAGGGAAGGGCATGCTTCAACTGCAATCTGGGCTCGTTGCTCCTCATCTGCCAGATTGCGGCAGACTTGGACTCCTTTACCTTGAACATCACTGATGATCGTTCGGGAACCTTGACCAGGACG
>VMSU01000035.1 GCA_013792005.1 Desulfobulbaceae bacterium | reverse complement strand
GGGACTCGACAGCCCCCATGAAGCCAACAAACAAATCCTTTGTAAACTGATGCCCCACATGAAACTTGACCATGTGCACGGGGTAGCGTGTCCAGGTATCATCGGCATTGGCGACCCGAATATCGCGCTCGTAAGAATCAATGGGCCGAGCAAAGCTGTACGAAGCGCCTAACTCCCAGGTCACTACCGGATGGTATTCCAGCGTCAAATCACCACCCACTGAGGTGAGTTTTTCTGCGCTATTGGTAAAGGCCCCAAACTCACCGATATCGGGGTTATGTCCATGGAGCTTGTCATATTGATTATAATACATCGCGATGGAGACATCGAGAGTCCTATTCCAAAGGCCCAGTAACGAATAATCGGCTTCGTAGCTAACTGAATCTTCTGCCTCAACCTGTAGATTATCGATATAAGAAGAACTTATGTGCGCGCCCCACTGTTGAGGCCAAGCATCGGCAAAACGAAACCCCTCCTGATATGACAGTTTAGCAGTCTGCTGGGGGGTAACCTTGTAAGACAGGGCCAAACGTTTTGTCAGGGCATCGACATCTTCAGGTCCAGAATAAGGCCCATCATTAAAGGGAGGTATTGTATCAATCGTGTCAGCAAAGAAGGTACGGTCATAGCGCAGACCGGGCAATACAGTGAAATCGCCAATTACTAACTGATCTTCGACAAAGAGACCTATCGAATTCCACCGCCAGGGGAAGACTTTAAATTCCAGCGATGACACCTCGGCGCCCCAGGCGATGGTCTGATTCCTAGCCCCGGTGTAGGTATGGATCAAGGTTGTCCCAAGATGAATCTCATCACCGTATGTATATTCAGACCCACAGTTATTTGCCGGACACTTACTGGGATCCCCCAGATTTGAGTTCAAAGGAATCCCCAGTCTCTCTGCCTCATCGCGAAGGAAATCGCTAAACACCGAAGTGGTCTTGATCGTTTGATAGTAAGGGGTCAGTTTCACCTCATTCTGATCATTGATCTGAAACAGCAACTGCGGGGACACCAGGAAATTATCTGCCTGTTGTTCGTAGAACGGAGAGTATCGTCCACCTTGAGCAGTCGCGGCAAGAGCCACCTCATCCGCCCACATGGCACCTGGGCTCAAGTACTCCCCCAGCACCGGGTCGACATTAGAGCTATGACTACGAAGAATTTTAAGATCAAGCTGAAACCCATCTTCCTTCCTGCCTAATTGCCCCCGGAACGAAAACTTATAATCATCGTCGGTGCGGCCTACCCTAACGTTATCGAGAAAAGTATCTGACGGCACACCGGTCACCCCAGTTAACGTTGACCACTCCTCTTTGGGAACGGTGTAATTGGGGCGAACGCCATTGCTCTTGTCATAGCCGGCATAGAAAAAAATGTTGGCCTTGGGGCTGACCACCTGTCCATAACTGCCCTCGGCTAACCGAGAGTCCCCGCTGCCGTATGAGGTATGCATCCTGACCCCTTCCTTACTCTCCCCGGTGGCGCTGACCATATTAAGATAGCCGTTGATGGCCCCCGATCCATGCTGCAGCGCCCCCGGACCAGAGGCGACCTCGACCCGATCAATATCGCCAAGCAACGGGCTTGACAGTTCCGAACCATTAATACCGACAAAGAAGCGATTATTCATCTTGAGGTTATCCCGCAGCAGCAAAGTCTTGCCCGAGTTGTCGATCTGAATTCCCCGGACCCCGACCGTCGTTCCCTGGGTGCCATGGATTATGGTAGAGAAGGCTGGGGCCATTCGATTAAGGTATTCAGCAAGAGAGCGAACATTGTAACGATCCAGTTGCTCCTTGGTAACCACATAGTTCAAACCGGGAGCCTGATCCCACGGCATGGCAAAAAGTCCTGCCGACTGGATGGGGATCTGGGAAAGATCATCCATCGAAAGGTTCAAAAGATAGTCATACATCTCTGACGACTCATCGCCAGCAGCCTCAGCGTGAAGAAGCCCCCCTGTCAGCACCACCAGCACGGCAGCAAAGATTACCAATACACTCTGTTTCACTCTGAGTCTCTCCTTCAAGGAAATTTTAAATTACCATCAACTCCAACACAGGCGCCGTGCCCTA
The DNA here is from genome assembly GCA_013792005.1 of Desulfobulbaceae bacterium. Classification (NCBI taxonomy): domain Bacteria; kingdom Pseudomonadati; phylum Thermodesulfobacteriota; class Desulfobulbia; order Desulfobulbales; family Desulfobulbaceae; species Desulfobulbaceae bacterium. The sequence goes on along the minus strand of VMSU01000035.1, from coordinate 36,306 downwards.
TAACCAAGCTCTCGATGCAGAGGTCAAAGACTGGTTATCTATACAGCAGAAAAAGCATCTTTGCAAAAGATGATCAGATCCCCGTCACTAAACAATTATGATTTCGATGAATGCAGGACAGAACAGCGGGATACCTAGACCAGCAAGACAATACGGCGGTCTAGCTCCATGGAGGGAGTACACAATTAAAGGGAGGAGATGGTGTGTGGAAGCGGCCCGTCAAGCAGAACAAAACCAGCAATGAGACATTGGCGATTGGCCACTGTCTCATTATCTACGACATGGAATAAAAAGTCTTAACTCATGCCGCTTGCCGACTGAGATGGGCAACTAACGCGACATCAACGGCAGCATTTTCAGCATCAGTAAAGTAGAGACCTCCAAACTTGTTGGTGCAATCGGGACAGCCCCTCAACCAAAGGACGTGGTGCCGATAATGGTTCCTGGCTATACGTCTATTGACCCAGCGACTCGCATTGCACTCAAAGCAATAGAGCAAGGTCCACTCTTCGCCTACCAAGGCAAGGGCGCACTCCTGACAGACGGGGAGCACTAAATCTCGGTCCGGGATAATTATTTCCGCTCTGGCATCACCAAAGGGGATGACAAGATAATCACAGGCTTGATAATCTTCCGGCTTGGTCTTCGGACCGTGGTTCAAACCACAATGCTCACCTTCCAACTCACTCAACAATCTTACAACATCTATGGTATCCATACATTCACCTCATCACAAATGATGTGGCCAGGGAGTAATTCCGTATCATTTCCACGATCAGAATCACCACTGCTGACTAATGACGTTTGCGGTTTTTTGTCATTGACCTATTGGACAGCCCTCTTCTGGTTCACACAGAACCACACATAGCGACAAAATTTTCGCACTCACGTTTATTGGCAAACGGACAGCTCTCCTTTTGAAACCATCGCATCTTCGGACACCAGTAACGATCCTTAAAAGGCTCATTACACCCGTGTAAAGTGAGCTTCCGGCGCTCTTTGTTCCCGATCTTGACAACATTTCCCTGGATTGAAAATTCCCATACAGTCATTTTTCAGCCCTCCCGAGTCAAGTGAACAAACCTGATATGCGCTTTCTTATACCAGGGGGACATCTGTCCTGATGGCTAACCGACTGTGATAGTTCGGCGGCCCCAGTTTCAGATTCAACTTAATCATAGTCCCTAGTATATTTATCGGCAGGTCATGCGCAATCGATAAACAGTTTTTTGATGTGCATCAGGACAAGCTGGAATCGATGAAAACAGCAAAGAGAAAAACAGCATGAAAAAATCCACCTTCCCTGCATTGCCAACTCGTCAGGGTGCAAAAATCACTCCACAAACAGCGCCACCGCATACCACCGCGTAGGAGGTTCAATAATAGAAATGATTCACAAGAAGTAAAGAAGGAAAGAAAATATCAAGAAATCAGGGGAAAATCAGGAAGGGAAAAAAGCCTGTCATTCCCTGCCATCGTCACGACAGAGGCCAGCAGGCACACAAGAAACAGAACCAAAATATCCAAAAAATCGGAAAAAGGTTGTTAATGAGGGGGGATTCAGGGTTTTATGACCCTTGCTGACGAACGATCTCGAACATGATGACCGCAGCAGCCACAGAGGCATTTAACGAATCAACATCGCTACGCATAGGAATAGAAACGAGAAAATCGCACTGTTTTTTAACCAGAGGCCGGATACCGCTTCGCTCCCCCCCGATCACCAGACAGACTGGACCACTAAAATCAACCTCATAAATCGTCTTGTCTGCACTGCCGTCAGCCCCAAAGACCCAAAAGCCGGAATCTTTAAGCTGCTGCAAGGCCGCTGCCATATTCGTCACCGGACACAGAGGAAGATGGGCTATGGCGCCTACCGAGACCTTCGCCACCGTTCCGGAGAGTGGAGCCGAGCGATCCTTGGTATAAAGAATCGCCAACGCCCCGGCAGCGGAGGCGGATCGGATCATGGCCCCAAAATTATGGGGATCCTGAATGGTATCCAAGGCCAGAACCAGGGCCGGACCCGTCCCCTCCCGGCGTGCGGCAATGACCTCGGCCATACTTACAGTTGCCACCGGTTTTGTCCGGGCCTGCACCCCCTGCACTGTCGCCTGCTCCGGAGTGCCAGAAAAGGGAGACTCGGCAAGATGCCACGAGACACCCTGCCGATCAGCCAACTCCACCAGATCCTTGACCTTAGTATGAGTGGCCTTCAGAATGCGCAACTCAATAATCCTGTCCGGCGCGCTCTGCAGAAGCTCCATCACCGGATGAATGCCCCAGATCAAATCGGTCCGCTCTGGTTGCCCCGTTCTCCCTGATCCGGCAGGTCCTACTTTCTTTTTGTTATTAGAAGCCATGATTAGTCCTTCAGAAGAGAGAGATCAAGCATCCTGCCGTCATACCCACGGCGAGCAAAGGCCCGTTTTTCAAGGATGATACTAGTCAACATGGCCCGTGCCTGCTCCAGGTCATTATTAACAATAAGATAATCGTATTGATCTGCGGATTGAAGCTCCGTGCTGGCATTCCGTAAGCGCAGAGCAATAGTACTCGCCTCTTCAGTCTGCCGACCGATCAAACGGCGCTCCAATTCTACCAATGATGGCGGTGCGATAAAAATAAAGGTGGCGAGCAGATCTTTACTGGCACGGAGTTGCTGGGCTCCCTGAACATCGATATCGAGAATAATATCCTGCCCTTGCGCAAGCTGCGTCTCCACAGCCCGTCGACTGGTGCCGTAACAGTTGCCATGAACCTCCGCCCATTCTAGGAAATCGCCCTCCTCACGTAGAGCAGTAAAGCCAGCGGCATCAACAAAAAAATAATCCCTGCCATCGACTTCACCTGCCCGCGGTTTACGCGTCGTGTGCGACACAGAAAAAGACAAGGCCGGCAAGGTCTTAAGGATCGGCTTGAGAAGAGTGGTCTTTCCGGCCCCGGAAGGCGCAGAAACAACAAAAAGGTTCCCCGCGGTCATGGCAACTCCTCATCCGACCCCTGATCGGCCAGGGGTTGAAAACGCTGGGTCAAGGTCTCGGTCTGCACCGAAGACAACACCACATGATTCGAGTCCATTACCAGAATCGCCCTGGTCCGACGGCCTTCGGTTGCGTCGACCAGTTTACCAGCATTTTTGGCCTCATCTTTCAATTTCTTCATCGGTGAGGACTTAGGATTAACAATCGCGATTACCCGTCCCGCCATCACCGCATTCCCAAAACCAATATTGATTAAACGTCTATCCATAGCACCCTCCCTAACCCGCCCCTACTCCAGATTCTGCACCTGCTCGCGAATCTTCTCCACCTCATTCTTCAGGTCAACCGTTTTATGAGTAATCTCGGTATCGTTAATCTTTGAGGCCATGGTATTGATCTCCCGTAAAAATTCCTGCATCAGAAAATCCATTCGCCGACCCGCAGGTTCATCCGAGTCCATAAACGCCTTAAATTGCTGAATATGACTCCGTAACCGGACCAGTTCCTCGGTAACATCATAACGGTCGGCCATGATTGCGATCTCTTGAGCCAGACGGATCGGATCTAAATCAACTCCTTGCAACAGGAGAGCCAACCGCTCCTTTAATTGCCCCTCACGCCTACCCACCAATCCGGGGATGGCCTCACCGATACGATTCACCGTTACCTCAAAACCCTCAAGCCGAGTGAGGAGTTCCTCCTTCAAACTCTGGCCCTCGTCGGCCCGCATCTGCAAACACGCGGACACAGCGGCAACCACAGCCTCACGGATTTCGCCCCAGACCTCATCCAGATTCTCATCGACTTCGTCTTCAGTGATCACGTCAGGAAGAGAAGCCAACATGGCCAGCGAGGGCTTACCCTCCAAATTGAAAGATCGTTGCAGCTCTTCAAGACACGCCATATACTGACCGGCAAGATCCAGATTCACCCTGGCCTGAGCGCCTTGCCCCCGCCCCCCTAAGAGCGAAACCACGACCTCAATGTGCCCCCGGGAAAAGACCGCAGCAACTTCCTTTTTGATTCTATCCTCGAGAATCGCATACTCTCTGGGCATCTTGACCCTGACATCACAAAACCGATGATTCACCGAGCGGAGTTCGACCGTCCATCGCCGCTCTCCCCCGGACTCTCCCCGGCCAAAGGCTGTCATACTGTACGGTCGTTTCATTTCATGGCCCTCAACAATTCTTGCTGAGTAACAATCGCAGTACCGATCTTCCCGACCACGATACCAGCGGCAACATTAGCCAAAGTGGCGGCCTCCGCGAAACTGAGTCCGGTTGAAAGCCCCAGGGCCAGAGCAGCGATGACGGTATCACCGGCGCCGGTGACATCAAAGACTTCCTTGGCCACAGTAGGAATGGTAATCAACGGTTTACCCTTCTCAAACAAGGCCATACCGGCCTCGCCACGAGTGATCAAAACCGCCTGGCTGTCAAATTTTTCGAGTAATACCTCTCCGGCAGCCCTCAGGGTCGTGTCATCGACAATCCTGATCCCGGAGAGTTGTTCGGCCTCATGGTGATTGGGGGTAATAATAGTCGCTCCATGAAAACGCTCGGGCTGACAAGGTTTAGGATCAACAATCATTGGAATGCCGGGATAACTGCGCAGGCACTCTCGGAGATGGTCCATCAAGACAGGGGCGATAATCCCCTTGGCATAATCGGAAACGATAACCGCCTGAAAGCTCCCTAAATTACGATCAATAAACTCTTTAATCGCCTCTAAACCATCGCCATCAACCACCCCGGTGCTTTCCCGATCAAATCGAACCACCTGTTGTCCGTGGGCCACAATCCTAGTCTTAATCGTAGTCGGCCGATCGGCAAGCCGGACAATCCCAGCTGTTGACGAAGGGAGCTTCGTAATCAACTCAAGAAGGCAATCACCCATGGCATCTTGACCGACAACCCCGCAGATAGTGGCCTGAGCGCCCAAGCCGTAGATGTTATGCAGGACATTGGCCGATCCGCCAAGAAGCAGATTGTCGTGAGTAACATTGACTACCGGCACCGGAGCCTCTGGCGAAATACGGGAAACAGTCCCCCAGATAAAATTATCGACAATCAAATCGCCAATAACCAGAATATGAGCATCATGAAAGGCATTAAGGGCATCCCGAAGACGCTTATTCTTTATCAAAGTCATAATTCTCCTTCTGCAATCGCCCGTCCCTGATTTCGGCGACGGCCCGGATAACAGTTTGGATCAATAGCTCAGTCGCTTCATTGGTTGAGACAGAGCCTCTGATCGGAATGGTTATACTGCCAGGAACATCTGGGGACCACCGCTGGATGAAACGCTGTGACGGCGCCCCTGAAAAAATAATCACCGCAGGTGTCCTAGTGGCGGCAGCCAAATGTTGCCCACAGGAATCATAGCCGACAAAACAATCCCCTGCATCAATCATCTTGCCCAACGAACCCAGCACGCCGGTAAATACTATCAAGCCATGACCAAAGGCAGGACAATACCCCTGCAACTCGGTCTCAGCAAGACGGACAGCAGGCAAACCTAACCCCAACACAGAGTCAAAATGGCTGGTTACCCACTGCTCCTTCTGCTCCCCCCGACCGGTATCAAGGATTACGACAGTGCCCGGAATACCAAGCAGTTTCGAAACTAGACCGGTCTCGAATTCATCATGAACCCTTTTGCGGGGATCGTTCCCCACTCCGAAATTGACTGTCACCACCAAGCGGCAGCCAAGACCATACAGAGACTGAACAAACGAGTGGTAGTCCTCGCCGTTGCTGGGAAAAACAATTGATGGCTGCCATCGCTCTTTCTCATCGAGGAGAAGATTCAACCATTCATTGGTAAGGACAGAAAGATTACAACCAGCAAATTCCTGTTTAGGGTGGAACCGGGAGGGAAAATAGCAGGTATTATCACCAGGAAGCAACGGGAGAAGTCCTAATTGACTGAGCCGGGTATCAGGATCAAACAGAAGAACCTCATGCGCACTCAAGCCCTCGCACTCCTCCGCCACAACCTCTAGAAGCCGGGGCCAGGAAGTCATCTTTACGAAAAGCCCGCCATCGTTCTTATAGACAAAATCCCGATATCGGCAATCAGCGACAGAGGCAAAAAGTTCGACAAGATGGCCCGGCCCGATCAGGACCAATTCCGTGTGGGGAAGACGCTTGCGCAGACGATGAACGATCACACTCGTGATAGCAATATCAGCGCCTGCCGTCACCCGAGAAAGGACAAACACCTTACGGAGAGTATCAAGGCGGTCCGGACCTAGCTGCCTTGGCTGACTTACCCTCAGATAACGCTGAAGAAGGGCATCACCATCGGCAAAACCAAAATCGTTAAGCCGACAGTCCAGTTCCGCCCCTTGCGGTGTTACTCTGAGCCATTGGAGAATACGGGACAACACCAAATTTCCTGCTGTCACGCCCTCGTCAGAAAAATCATCGCAGAACTGTTCGATAATACCGCCAAAAATAGCCGCCGTTGCCGCCTTGGCCACCTGTGAATCAGCACTGACCGCCCACTCACAGAGCCTGTCGACATACGTAAAATCAAGCTGCCCGACGTCCCTCCACCCTTCACCCATAAACGCATGCACCGTATCCCGGACAAAGGAAAGCGATGGATCCCGCCGTTGATACATGGGCGAAGAGTTAGTCATGATAGCGTCGCAAACACAATCCCTACGCCAAGCAAGCAACGATAGCGTCACCCATGGCAACAGTGCCCACGGTACGACTTTTGTCGGTAGCGATATCAGGGGTATGAATCCCGTTCTCAAGCACCTGGGAGACCGCCTGCTCGATAGCGACTGCCGCCTGTTCCTCCCCTAAGCTGTAGCGCAGCATCATCGCAGCAGAAAGAATCTGGGCGATGGGATTGGCAATGCCCTTGCCCATGATATCCGGGGCCGAACCACCGGCCGGCTCATAAAGCCCAAATCCGGTCTCATTGAGACTGGCCGAGGCCAGAAGTCCCATGGAACCAGTCATCATCGCACATTCGTCGGAGATAATATCCCCGAACATATTGCCACAGAGCATGACATCAAACTGATGCGGGTTCTTGATCAACTGCATGGTGGCATTGTCGACATAGATGTGATTGAGAGTAATGTCAGGGTAATCGACAGCCACCTCTTTCACCACCTGCCGCCAGAGGACCATGGTGGTGAGGACGTTGGCCTTGTCCACCGAAGTCACCAGCTTACGCCTGCCCCGAGCAGCATCAAAGGCCTTGCGGGCGATGCGGTCAATCTCCGCCCTGGTATAGACCATGGTGTCATAGGCCTTCTCCTCCATGCCCTGGCCTTCGCGGCCCTTAGGCTGGCCAAAGTAGATATCACCAGTAAGTTCACGCACACAAAGGATGTCAAAACCCTCTCCAACGATATCTGGCCGCAGAGGACAAGCAGCGACCAGGGACTTAAACACCTTAGCCGGCCTGAGATTACAAAAAAGCCTCAACTCTTTACGCAGGGGCAAAAGAGCAGCCCGTTCCGGCTGCTGCTCCGGCGGCAAGCTCTCCCACTTAGGCCCGCCCACCGAACCAAAAAGGACCGCGTCACTTGCCTTGCACAAGGCCAGGGTCGCGGCAGGCAGGGCTGCGCCATGGTTGTCAATGGCAATACCGCCGACATCGGCATACTCGTAGCTAAGAGCAATGGAAAACTTTTTCTGGATCGCGTCGAGGACCTTGATAGCCTCGACCATTACTTCCGGTCCAATACCGTCACCGGCCAGGATGGCAATTTTTTTCATGAGAGCACCTTCATAATTTGAAATTTAAAGTACCTTGAGAGAATCTAAGAACTTTGGTCGCCGAAACTACCACAAAACCGGAGAAAGGTAAACGGACAACTGGAGGGTTGGCAAGACGTGCTATGGAAGAGAAAGATCTCCGTCTTGCCAAAGAACACAACAACGACGAAAAAGACAAAAAAAAAGCAGTGTACCCCACCCATGTGGAGCACACTGCTCGGACCGCAGCAGTGTATAACAGTTGGAATTAGACGCTCTTCTTGCGGCGGATGGCAGCAAGACCGACCAGACCGGTGCCCAAGAGGAGCATGGTCGTTGGTTCGGGGACAGGATCAGGAGGTGGATAAGTTGAATATTTCCCGCTATTGTTATTTCCTGTAATGTTCACATGCATTACTGCATAAATACCCTTTGTAGACTGATCATTAAAATCACTCTCCACCAAGTTCGTGCCGCTAATATCATAAACAGAGGTACGATCATGATATAGATCCCCTAATGACCCTGATGTATTATACCTAAAATTAATATCAAAAATGCCGGCAAAGGAAACATTATCTCCAGCAATAATGCCTTCTGTTGCCACTCCTGACACATAAGCAAACGACAAATCCCCAAATGCCTTAGCACTATTGAACCAAATATCTGATATCTTGCCGGTTCCTGTCGGCATTCCACCTGCATCGATAGTCAATCGTACGGTGCCAGTGCCAATACCGTGTTGTTCGAACGTCATTATTAAGGCATCTCTGGGTAAGATGGCTCCTCCTCCACCAGAAAAATCAGCCCCTCCGAGGTTGAATATCAGAGTCGCATTTGCTATGGCCACAAAGCCAATTAAACTAAAAGCAAGAGTCATTAACCCAGTCTTTAATATTTTTTTCATTTTTACCTCCTCGAATATGCTTTTATCGGCACAACTAGATTCATTTCCATTGGTTTTCCATTAGAAAAGAAGCACTAATCACGCCAACTATCTCAATTTTGTTATCTTACAAAACCAGATAGTTGCAACAGCACCATGCCACCGACGACTCAATTCCTACCACAAAGCCGGAAAAAACGTCCTAAAAGATGGAAAAATAAGACAAATAGTTATTATTACAAATGGTTAGAAGACAGACAACTCCAACATCACCGCCAATCCGACCACCTCATCCGGGGCAAAACCAAAGTCCTCCCGCCAGATCTCGTCACTCTCCATACAGAGGCAGACACAGGCCCTGACCTCTGCCCACCTATCTCCAAGTAAATGCCAGCACAGTCCTACCCGACAAATACGAAATAGCTTTGTTTTCCCTCCAAGCAGGGGAAAAACCGACTCAACCAGGCGTCACGATTCATGAAAACGGAAGACGGCAATTGACGCTATTGGTGGAAAGAAACGCGCTTCACCCACAGACTTACACAAGCGTGTCTTACCCTTAAACCCTTTGAATACAAGCAATCAATAGTCTTAGCACCCCCTCACAAACCCAGCGTGACAATGCCACACACCTCAACAGAAAGGAGGACCATCCATCGAGATGGCCTTCCCGTTCATCACTATCAAGGAATGTATTCGTACGCCCCCTTGTCAAAGGACTCTACAGGCCGCAGGTTACCATCCAGATCATCGCTCGGCGCATTGGTGGCATCCCCAGTATTAATGCAGTTTGATGTGCCCTGAAGGTGATAGTTGCCATCGGTTGTCGCAGTTAAGGATGAGGCCCCGCTTTCCAAGACAAAGTCTACGTTTGTGCTGCTTTCGGTCAGATAGTTGGTATCTGTTGCTCCCCGTATTTCAATTTGGTTCATTGTTACGGCATTACCATAAATGATGCTGTTGTAGAGATGCTCCGTACCGGCACAATCCAATCCTCCGCCCTGGTGGGAATAGTTGTCCGCCACCGTACTGAAATAGAGGTTCAAGGTACCCTCGTTGCGGATACCGCCACCGTAGTTGTAGGTATTTACAATTCTGTTGCCGGTGATCAGGCAATTGGAGATAGTAGCAGTCGCAGCAGCGATAATCCGTATTCCCCCGCCACCTCCCGCCGTTGCGGAATTACCCTGGAGCTTGACCTTAGAGAGCGTCAAGGTGCTTGTGGCACCCGCCAAATAGATTCCTCCGCCGCCTAATGAACCGGTGCTGTTTGAATTTATGGTCGTAGCGGTAATGCTGTTGTTACTGGCAGTTGCCGACCCCAGATAGATACCACCCCCTCCCCTGTTGGACCCACCGGTATTCCCGCTTATCGAACCACCACTGATGGCAACTGGGGCCTGGTTGGCATAGACGCCGGCGCCGTTACCGCTTGAGCCCGTGGTATTGCCATCGATAGTTGCATTGGTAAAGGTCGAGGCATTGGAGATGGCTTCCAAGACAATACCGCCGCCGTTCTCCACAGAGGTGTTGGAATTCACGGTGCTATTACTGATTGCAAACGGCGTGGCAACAGTAGAGCCGGTCAAGTAAATACCACCGCCCCACTTGCCATTGGTGTTGCTATTCACCGTGCTGTTGTTTTCGATCAGCAGTGAAGACGTGGCGCCGCTCATGTAGATGCCGCCGCCATACCGCGTAGTCGGGATCACATTACTGCCCACATGGCTATTGCTGATCCGCACCGGCGCACTGGCGCTGTAGATACCGCCACCATAGCCGCCGGTGGTGCTATTGTTGATGATGCTCGAACCGGTGATCACCGTAACGTTGGTAATACTGTTGAGGAAAAGGCCGGCGCCGCTGTCAGAGCTCGCATTATAACTAATAGTGCTGTCAGTGATGACAAGGGCACCGGCGCTGGAGCCCGTGTAGTAGATAGCTGCGCCGAACTTGGCGGAGTTCGCCGCACCGGAACCGCCGATCGTGCTGCCAGTGATGGTCGCGCCGCTTGCCGCGCCGGTGATGTAAATAGCGCCGCCATTACGGTTAGTCGCAGCATTGGAGCGGACAGCACAGCTGTCGATGAACGGTATCCCGTTGCTGACGTAGATACCTGCCCCGCCGCTAACCGTGTCAGGCACGCTGGCGTTAACCGCCGAATTGCCTGTGATGATACTATTTTTAATGGTCGGAGTCGATCCGCTGACATAGATACCCCGCGCGTTGGCCCCAGTCGATCGGTTGTCAATGGTAAAGCCGTCGAGCACTGAACTCGAATTGGCCCCGGCATTAAAATAGACCACCGCCTCGTCCCCATTGCTGCCAGTAATGGAGGTACTGCCGGCGCCGTTCTCTGACGAGACAGTGAGATTCTTGCTGCCGTCGAAGGTGACCTTCTCCAGATAGCTCCCGTTCTTGACCAAGATAAAATCACCGTTGCTCGCCGCATTGATGGCGGACTGGAGCGAGGCAAAAGTGCACCCCGAGGCGCACACCGTAACCGTATTGGCCGCGGTCACCGTCTTCGCAGTAATCGGAGCGCCAACAGCTGCCATGGCGGCTCCGTCAAGAGAGTAGAACCGGTAAGGAATATTGCCAGCAGTGGGCAAGACAACCGTGGTGGTGTAGAGCTTTCCGGTGACGTAATCGCCGCCAGCAACCGGGGTCAGATCTACCTTTTCCCCGGCATCGTCGTAATCGGCATCATTATTCTTGTCCACCCAGACCTGAATTACAGAGGGTGCGCTGCCTTCGACATCGCTGTACTTGACTCGGAAGGTAAAATTCGTACCCGCCCCGCCGGTATCCGGGCTCACTCCATCAACGGAATACCCGGCCTCTCCGGTCCAGGCAAGGACCGGCGCGTTGTTCACTGCCCCAGTAACAGTAACCGTGGCACCGGCGGCAACCGGGGTGCCGCTGGCAGGGTCGGCACCATCGTAGGCCGTAAACTTATAATTAAGGACACCGTCACCCACATAGGCAAGGGGCAGAGTTTTAGTATAGATCTCGCTGTTGGCGAAATCACCGTCACCTCCCTCAATCGTCATGTCATACGTTTCACCTCCAGCGTACCCACCGCTGTCGTCCGTATCCACCCACAACATAACGGAGGTAGGAGCATTGTTATTGGCATCGGTATACTTAACCTTAAAGACAAAATTGCTATTGTGAGGTCCACTGTCGGGATTAACGCCATCACTGTTATAGTTGCCTCCATCGCCGAGCCAGGAAAGGACCGGGGCATCGTTGATGAGGGTGATGATGTTAGAGCTATTATCGATTGGACCTGCACCAGTCGCGTCACTCGTGCCATCCGATGCATAAAAACGATACGTCAAAGTTGAATCGACCGGCTTGGCAAGCACTATGGCCTTCTCATAAATCTCGCCGTTGGTATAAACGCCATCACCGCCAGCGGCCAAGGTCATATCGATCCTCTCGTCCAGAGCCGGATCGGCGCTGTCCGTGTATGTTCCGTTATCATCTTTGTCTACCCATACCTGAATGGAACTCGGGGCAGTGTTATCGCCGTCTGCATAGCTAATACGGAACGTATAAATCGCGCCGTGAATAAAACTTTCAGCATGAACTCCATCATCCACATAATTGGCCTCACCGGTCCAAGTCAGAATCGGCAGACTATTCACAACATAGACCATGTTATGGGTGGTTGGAGAACCGGTGGCATCGCTCAGACCATCGGAGGCATAAAAGCGATAACGGATATACCCGTCACCCATATAACCGATGGCAAGGGACTTGGTATAGATCTCACCGTTGGCAAAATTGTCGTCTCCACCGGAAACGGTCATGGCATACTTCTCGTTAGCATCATAGACGCCATTGTCGTTAGTATCTACCCAAACCTGAATAGTCGATGGAGCGGTGTTATCGACATCCATATATTGCACCCGAAAGACAAAAGTGCTGCCACCAGGGCCGCTATCCGGATTGACGCCATCAGTCGTATAGTTAGACTCGCTGGACCAGGAGAGAGTCGGAACGCTGTTCAGCGCCAAGACCTCATCGGCACCGATATCATCGCCGCCTCCTTGAGGCCTAAAATCACCATCGATGTCAATGGTCAGGTCGGTGCTGCCGGTATCCATGGCAACAGACGGCGACTTGATATGATAGTCCCCTCTTACCATACTGATGAAACCGGGATCCCCCTCTGAGATATAACCGATAATCACTGGTGTAATGCTGCCGGTAAAATACGGCGCATTGGTGTAGACGGAGTCTCCGTTATTTGACATCACCGTATCAGTGATGGTGAGAGAACCAGCACTGTTGGTGTGGATAATGTGCCCCTCGATAGCTGCCGTATTATTCCACAGGATAGTATCTTCCATGGTCACGTTGGTGTTTTGAAAGAAGCCCACGCCACCCCGGCTGACATCAGAGGAGTTATCCGCGATAGTGGAATTCCTGATGGTCACTGTGCCGCCGGTAGCATAAAAAGCCCCACCGCCACGGCCATAACCGTCGTCACCGGTAGCATGATTTTGGGCAACAATCGTGTTCTCCATGGTAAGGTTAAACGTGGCATTGCCACTATAAATGGCACCACCCAAGGTCGCGGAATTAGCAATAAACTGCGACCGCGAAAAGACCGAAGTCGCGCCATTGCAAAGCATTCCGCGATTGGTGCTCTCTTTAATGAGGCAACCGGTGAAAGTGGCGCTGCTATTTTGCAAGAAGATCCCGTTACCGTTGTTGCGGATAATCGTATTGATAAACTGATGTCCGGTCCGCGACGTCATGTAAACGCCCGTCGTGTTCCCGTATATTTCCGAATTTTCTACAACAATACTTCCAGCAGTGGCCCCGAAGCTTATTCCGGCGCTAACACTGGCAATCTTACTATTCTTAATTCGCGTCGTCCCGGTGATGCTATTAGTCGCCACACCGTTAGTGCCGCCCAAAATCGTGAAACCGTCAACTGTGTTATCGCCACAATTCTGAAAAAACACCAGATTGCCCGCACCGGTAATAACTGTGAGATCGGCACCGCAGACAGCCCGAACCGTGACATTGCTTCTGCTCGTCAGATTCACAGTTCCGTAGGTCCCTTCATAGACAAAAATGGTAATATTGTCATTGGTGCCGATGGCGCTCTGAATATCAGCATACCAGGGATTTCCACCACCACCGGAACGTACACCCTTGGCATTGGCGGTGCTCACCACAGTAACGATGCTGTCTGTGGTAGTTGGTGTGCCAATAGCGTTGTAAGCAGGAGTTGCACTGTCTGCAGCGGCAAAGCGGAATTTCAAGGCACCGTCGCCTGCATAAGCGAGGGCAGTTGTATAGGTATAGACCTCGCTGTTGGCGTAATTACCGTCTCCGCCTGCGACCAGGGTCATGTTCTGCTTCTCGCCATTATCGAGGTAATCGCCGTCGTCATTAGTATCGATCCAGACCTGAATCACACTCGGCGCCTGGTTATCTGGATCCGTATAGGTCGTTCTGAACTCAAAATTTCCGGTGGCAAGCCCGGTTGCCGGCTTGACGCTACCCGTGAAACAACTTCCGCTCACCCAGTCAAGCGATGGCGGACTGTTGACCGCCGATACCACCGTGACCACACTTTTATTCACCGGCCCGGCAGTGCTAGAAGCCAGATCAGTGCCATCCGAGGCGCGAAAGGTGAAAGCGAGATCACCGTCGCCAGCATAGGTCAGGGGAGTACTCAGCGAATAGACCCTACCGCTCGAACAGGCATTGGCATCGGCCGCGGACATATCAATTTTTTCTTCGGCATCGCCATAGTCACCATCATCATTTCTATCAATCCATACCTGGATATCACTGGCGGCAGGGGGACACTCGTTATCGGTATCGACATACTTAATCCTGAAGGTAAAAGTGCTGCCATTACCGCCGGTATCGGGATTGACGCCATCAGCAACATAATAACTCTCTTCGGTCCAGGTCAGAACGGGCTTCACATTGGATACACTTACGATACCGTTAGCAACAGCAGAACCGACGGCATCGCTGGTTCCATCATTGGCATAAAATCTGTAATTAAAAGTATTATCTCCTGCTTTGGCCAAGACCAAGCTCTTAGTATATATCTTGCCGTCAACAAAATTAATATCCATACCCACGAAAGCGGTCATGTCATATTTTTCACCGGCGTCATACACGCCGTTATCGTTTACATCCACCCAGACCTGTATTACTGACGGTGCGATATTGTTGGCATTAGCATAGGAGACTCGAAACACGAAAATGCTGTTAGCACCGGCAGCATCAGGACTCACTCCGTCAGACAGATAACCCGTTTCTCCAGTAAAGCTTACCACTGGTATTTGCTTAACATTTTGGAACGGAACCCGATATTCAGGTGTCGTGTTATTGCTGCCATGGCAATGAGCACAAAGATTTACCGAGGTCAACCCTCGCCACAACGTGCCGGTACTGGCCGAAAGCGGAAGATTCTCGGGGACCGGCGGATTCGGGTAGGATGAATTGTAGGAAACAATGGCGTCGTTGTTGTACCAAATCATAAGGCCAGGTTCCCGGTTAGTAAGTTTTCCGTCTCTAACCATGGCCAGCCTGGATGAGCCATGCACATTATGACAAACCACGCAGGTCATTCGGCTGTTATTGGTGCCGTCCCAGTCAGCGGAATACTTAATACTGTTCTGATTCATGTGATATTCGTGACGGTTAACCCCGTCGGTGATCAGATTGGTATTCATGTCGGCGCCATTAAGGAATGGCCCGGAGGCATGACAGTTCAAGCAAAGTCTTGAAGCGTTCTCGGTGTTTGCTGTATTCACCGGCCAGGGAACAAGCAGAGGCTCACGCCCGCTAACACCGGACCCGGTACCCACCGCAAGCAATTTAAGCCTGTAACCTTGACGATAGGCGCTCGGATCGGTGGCAGAACTGTTGTTATCATTGAAGGTTCTGGCATCGCTATCGATATGGGCTGCCGTATAATCGTGGCAGGCATCGCACTTTACCGGACGACCTGCCAAGGTTTCCACCCCACCCTTAGACGGGAAATTGTTGCCAGCGGATAAACCGTGACCTGTTTTATAATAGCCCCAACCAGTCCCGTAAGTATATGCCCCACCCTCATCACCAATAACGTTGGGTGCGGTTATGCCGCTGATAATCGAAGCATTCTCATCATGACAAGTAGCGCACCATTTTTCCTTGCCAGCTTTCAATGAGCTATTAGCTTCGTATACCCCATTCTGCCAATTCTCCTTGGCGCCGACTACAGGATCATTGACTCCGTCATAGGTGCCGCCCGGACTATGGCAGCTATTGCAGACCGTAGTTGGAGTTCCACTTTTGTAGGCGCTATACGACACACCATCTGCAAGATCAGGCATGCTTGAAGTATTATGGCAGCTATTACAGCCGATATTCGGCCCACGGAGGTCATCGGCATCATTTTCTGTATGGGTCGAGTGAGTGGCAAAGGTACCCTTACCGCCGGTTACTCCACCATAACCGACATCATGGCCATGACACCCCTGGCAAGTCGCTACATCGCCGCTACCACCGCCGTGATTAAAGGCATATCGGTCAACAGTCCCAGTCCCATGCAGATGACAGCTGACACAGGGGCTATCGGTAAAGTGGCCATTAGCTCCGCTATCGTTTTTATAATACGTAGTGCTCGCATGGCAAACCTGGCAGATACCGGTAAAAGGTGAAGTGGTTCTGGCATAATCGGAGGCACTCGTGTTGGCAGTAAATATAGGAGCAACAGTGGCCGTTGGCCTGCCGTAGGTATCAGCCTTGTCTTTAACTACTGCAGCCTGGATCATGAAGATATTACCAGTCGTACCTGCCCGATCGCCATGGGGATCATGGCAGTCCCAGCACAGAGAACCTCCGTCATTACCAACCCCGTGCGACTGACCGTGATGATTCTTGTCGATTTTTATGGTGGCTGTATTCAGTGCCATAGGTCCACCGCCATCCGGATCATAACCAATGCCGGATGTACCATGGCAGGTCAGACAGGCATCATTCGCACCGTTGCCAAAGAGATTACTATTGGCCAACCGGAAAGGATTGACCTCTTCCCCATGGTTGATTGTAGCGTCATGGCAATAGGCACAAACGTTGCCACTGCCAGCCGCAGCGATCAAATTGGCAGCTGGATTGCCGGAGACCTCGTAAGTTCCAGTCGCCAACCCATGACCGGAAGCCAACCATTGCGCCTCATCAATTGAGGCAAGGACACCATTCCCGTAAGTATAATCATCAACGTCGCTGTCTCCGACGTGACAGATATAGCATGTAACCGTGCCCCCCCACTGCGGAGTCCCTGACCCATGACAGGCAGCAACCGAGCAGGTGGCTTCTGGTGAGTTTATAGCCTTATCAATCGGGTAGCCGAGATCGCCAGGATTGATTATATAAACATCGATATTGCCATCCAGATGCTGGTCCGGACCAGTGAGGCCTTGAACCGCGCCTTTGTGACAATTCGCACATTCAATCCCCACGGTTGCCAAATGCTTACTATGGGAACCGGATGAGGGAGAGACGGCATGACACTCCGAGCATTGCGGCGGGCTGACGGCCCCCCACTCGGGAGGGGCAACAAACACGCCCTTGCCGTTATCATGGCAGGGGGTGCATACCGAAGTGGCAGGAATAGTTTTCTGGCCATCGGCAAAGGTCGGAAACTGGCTGGTGTCATGGCATCCCGCACAGGTAGCTCTTACTAATCCTGCCGGATCGAGATGAGACGGGTGCGATCCTTTGGCGCCATGACACTCGGTAGTCGTGCCGCAGCCTGTGCCTGAACCACCAAGACCATGAGCAAATCCACTAGTATGGGCATGGCAGGCAATGCAGTTAAGAGCTGCTTGGTCGGTGTGGTCAAGACCCACACCCCCGACATTGACCTCGCCCGTATTGCGGAAATGGACAGCCTCGACATGACAGACCTGGCAAACGCCGGACGCAGGGGTCTCCAGATTAACAAATCCACCAAGTGGACTGAAAAATTTAACATCCTTGATCCCGCTGGTCGGGGTAACTATCTGACTTTTAATGAGTTGGCCGTAAATCAGTCCGAAGGAGTTGCTGCTTGCCGGATTTCCTAAAATGAAAGGAACAACGCTAACAGGATCGAGAATTCCGCTAACCACGATTTGGCTATCGGTTGCGGAGATGATAGAGAAGGTGTTGGTGGCTAGGGAAGAATCATGGACAAAAATCAACCCCCGACCGGATTGATTCTTTCTGCCCCAGTCCAGATCGTCAACCCCGACGCCATTGGCAGGCCATTCGGGATCACTGGTCGCGCCGGAATAGGTAATGGTGGACTGACCGGCCTGAGGAACGTCAACACTGACGCTGTCGATTGTCCCGGTAATCAGATACGGACTGGGAGATGTACCCACCCAGATGAGCTGCTCCTGATAGTGCGGATCATGACAGTCGATGCAGCCAATAGCCCAATTGCCGGCATGATAAACTATTGATCCCATGACCTGCGCAGAATGGGTTTGAACTACGGGAGCTGAGCCACCGACGTCGTGGCAAGACATGCAGACCGAACTGACAATAGACTTATATTCAGGGGCACTGAGTTGAGTACTCGGCGAATACTGCCACCACAAAGCGTAACTATGGCAATGGGTACATCGGATATTCCTTGTCTCGTTGTGTGGAGCGTCAATGACTGAGGCTTGGACAACAGCGCCAAACAATAACACAATGGCAACTATCATTAAGTGTATTTTTCTCATGGCCTCAAATCCTCCCCGTACGAAATATATTCGATAACGAAATCCAACGAACTCGGAAAAGAAAATATTTCCTCAGCGTATTAGTGACCTAGAAATACCAGGAACAACCCACTTCACTTCATATTGCACCTTTTCCTATTAACCGATTAACCCCGAATCGGTTACAATACTTACGTTTCTACAATCATCAATATGTTACCAATATGGTATCAAGAAAAACCTGCTGACGACACAGTTTATTTCATTTTTTTCATTTCAATAACACTTTCAATTAATTAAATTTATTAGTTAAATCATTAACAAATAAATCCATGGACCTCAGGGGAGAGCTTCACCGAAGTGCTCATCCATCCCTTCATGATCACTGGTGCATGCACCCCCACAACGTATCACATTTCCGGTAGTTACAACAGAAACAGACAAGTAACTACAACACCGAGCCCTCAAGCATAGCCGCCAGCCCACCAAAATCATCCGGCACAAAACCAAAAACCTCCTCCCAGATCTCATCACTTTCCATACACAGATAGATACAGGTCTTAGAATACACCCTACCCTTCAATTCCTTAAACAAATGCCGGTACAACTCCACCCGGCGAGCGCGAAAATACCGTTGTTTGCCATCCAAGCCAGGAACAAACTCCTCAAACATGAATCGCGATTTAGGGAACCTGCGGGCGGAAATCTGTTTCAACGGTGGCAGAAACCGCAGGGCTCCCAGACTGATCCAGGCGATCTTGTCCGCAGGAACGGATCGGAACAGACAGTCAATAGTTTCAGTATAGCCTTCACGCCAGCCAGGATGATCAATAATCGGATCGAAATGAAAGGCCAAGCGGTAGCCCCATTGTGCGCACTGAGCAGCCGCCTGCAGCCGTTCATCCAAAGTGGCGGTTCGCCACTCCTCACCCCGCATAATCGAGGGACTGTTCAACGACCAGGCGACGATAACCCGACCCTGATGGGACAACCCTTCGAGATTGGCAATGGCCGCACTCTTGGTCTTCAACTCCAGCACCGCATTTGGATGCCTGCCAATAAAAGGAACGAGTTCTCGGCTAAGGCCGGTCAGCTCATCCAACGCCAAGCTATCGGTAAACTCGCCAGTGCCAATCCGCCAGCGCCGTTCCGGTTCAGCGGCAAAGGTCCGCGCAATTTCAGCAAGCAAATCCTCGACATTAACAAAACTACTCAACCAGGGATTATTCAGGTACGCCTGCAGGATGCAATAAACGCAGTCCATAGGGCAATTCATGCCGATATTAAGCACCTGATACCCGCAACAGCGATACTCTTTAGTGCCAGGGCACGGTTTGAAAAAGTGACCTCGATTTCGACAAAGGAGCAAATTTTGTTTGCCCTTTGTCAGGTTTTCGGGATATTGATTGGGGTTCAGTCCAGGAATCGTAAGTGTGTCAACAATCGCCACCGGCAATCGTAAACTTTCTACCCGACCAAGAATCTTCTGGGTATAGGGCAAATCGACAATCTCCCGTTCAACAAAAATATTCTTGATATGACTGGCGGGATTAATCATAAGAGGTAATTGTCTTGAGGTTGTTTAGACTAAAAGGGGGAGTACCTTAACTCATCGATTGGCACTGCTCAGGTTATCGCTTTGCGGTTGACAGTTGACGAAGTGTGACCACACCCTGACATCATGCCCCACCTATGGTTCCTTTAACCGCAGACCGGCAACTGCTTCCCGGCAAACCAAGCTCCATTAGCGCATCATTAGCCCAAGCACATCACTTTATCACAAGGTTCTCTCTATGTCACATCTGCTCAGTTGTCAATCAATCAGTAAGGCCTTTGGCGTCCAGCGTCTCTTTACCGGGATCAGCTTCGGCATCTTTGAAGGCGAGCGCCTCGGCCTGATTGGTCCCAACGGGGCAGGCAAATCTACCCTGCTCAAAATCTTCGCCGACCTCGAAACCCTGGACGAAGGCAAACTCTTTATCCGCAAAAAACTCAACTTGGTCTATCTGGCCCAGGCTGAAAAATTCCCCCCGGAACAGACCGTGCTCCAGTGCCTGCTCTCAGCCATAACCAGCCACGAAATGGACGAGACTGCACGCTATGCCGCAGTCCAACGCATGGCAGGGAAATGCGGTTTTACAGACACGGACCAGCGCACTGACACCCTCTCAGGTGGCTGGCAGAAACGACTGGCTATTGGTCGGGCTCTGATCCAAAACCCTGATCTGCTGTTGATGGACGAGCCAACCAACCACCTGGACATGGATGGCATCCTCTGGCTGGAAGGCCTCCTCAAAAACTCAGCCTTCGCCTTTGTCCTGATTAGCCATGACCGCTATTTCCTCGACTCCGTCACCAACTGTATAGTAGAACTCAATCCGCAATACCCCGGCGGCTATCTCCGGGTCGAGGGCTCGCTCAGGGATTTCCTGGTCCGCAAGGAAGAACTGCTCACCTCCCAAGCCAAACAGGAAGAGGTGCTGGCCAACAAACTGCGAAGAGAGGTCGAATGGCTCTCTCGCGGCCCCAAGGCCCGAACCACCAAGGCCAAATTCCGGATCGACGATGCCGCACGCCTGAAAGGCACCTTCCAAGACATTAAACACCGCAATGCCCAAGGACGAGCCATCGACATCGGCTTTGAAGCCACAGACCGCAAGACCAAGAAGTTGCTGACCGCCGATAAATTAGGCAAGAGCTTTGCCGGCCGTCAGATATTCTCCAACCTGGACCTGCAGATGACCCCCAAGCTCTGCGTCGGGGTCCTGGGCAACAACGGCTCAGGGAAAAGTACACTGATCAATATCCTGGCCGGCAACACCCTCCCCGATCAGGGCGAAATCAAACTGGCCGACGGGATCAAGATCGTGCTCTTTGACCAGAAGCGACAGGGCCTGAATCAAGACCAAACCCTCCGTCGGGCTTTGGCCCCGGACGGCGATACCGTACTATTCAAAGGACAGCCGGTTCATGTCGTAGGCTGGGCAAAACGCTTCCTCTTTCGTCCAGAGCAACTCGACATGCCCGTCAACCGCCTCTCCGGCGGCGAACAATCACGGATTCTGATTGCCAATCTGATGCGGCAACCGGCGGACATCCTGCTGCTCGACGAACCGACCAACGACCTTGACATCCCTTCCCTTGAGGTATTGGAAGAGGGTTTAGCCGAATTCCCTGGCGCCATCGTCCTTGTTAGCCACGACCGTTTTCTGCTGGACCGATTGGCAGATTTTGTCCTGGGCTTTGACGGCAACGGGAAGTGTCGTCAGTATGCGGATTTTCGTCAGTGGCTTGATGACCTCCAGGGTAAGACTGCTGTAGACAAACCAGCGAAGGGCAAATCAGCCAAGGCGTCCACCCCGGCCAAAAAGAAAAAAATGACGCTAGGCGAGGAACTGGAATTGGCCAAGATGGAAGAAACCATTGCCCAGGCCGAAAAGGCTTTGGCAGAGTTCCAGGACCGCGTGAGTCACCCGGACCTTCAGTCGGATCAGGAACAGCTCGTCGTCTGCTGTCAAAAACTGCAGGAAGCTCAAGAAAAGGTAACTCAACTCTACAAACGCTGGGAAGAGCTGGAGGCCAAACAGGCTGGGGAATAAAAAGACGAGCAAGTTCATCACATCATCAGATTAAAACCGAGTTCACAACTCACCACATACAAGGAGACACCATGGCATCAGATGTTGAAGACTTAACCGTTAACTATGAAGAAGACGGGGTACTGGTCGTAAAGGAACTGGACAAGGAGATCCTGTCTAAAGGGGCATGGACCACCATCCTCTTCCGCTACCAGGACCTTGACAAGAAAACTAACGAATATAGCGCTGATCGTTACATTATCCGCCGCTACCAAAAAAAGGATGGGGTGTATCAGTCGAAGAGCAAATTCAAGATATCAAGTCCTGAGCAGGCGACTAAAATTGTCAACGCCCTACAAAAGTGGCTAGAATCATAACAAATCAGCAAATACCCAATGCAAAGCCGTCACGTGTATGATAATTTCCTACTCACAAGAAGAGAGGGGAGAATAAAAAGGGTGGGGAATCTTCTTTTGCTTTCTATCCCCCCCTCCACCTCCCCGTTCCCCCATCAGCTTTTCCTTCCCTTCCCCATCTCCACTCCGCTTATTGAAACTGATTTAATGAATCGACAACATATTGAACTTTTCTATTGAAAACGATTTTCAATTTCGCTATATTGTCTTCTCAGGAGGCGGCATGATCAAGCAACCACTACATCAATTCGAAGAGTTTCTCTCGAAACAGAATCTGCGTTTAACAGGTCAACGCCAATTGATTGTAAACGCTTTTCTGAAACACAAAGGGCATATTAGCTCAGAAGAATTGTATCGCAAGGTTCAAAAGACATCCCCTGACATAGGTTTCACCACGGTCTACAGAACACTTAAACTTCTCTCCGAAGCAGGCCTTGCAACGAGCAAAAACTTCGGAAATGGATATGCCCGTTTTGAGTCAACCAACCAGCAGGAACATCATGACCACCTGATATGCACCAAGTGCGGGAAAATCGTTGAATTCGTGAACGACCAAATCGAAACTCTTCAGAACGGCATTGCCCAGCGTCATGGGTTTATGGTTACCGACCACACCCTTGATATCTATGGCATTTGTCAAGATTGCAAATAAGTAATTAGCTTCTATTTTTTTATCTACAAGTTGAAAATGAATTTCAATATCTTTTTCAAAAGGAGATTATTATGTGCTTGGTTAACATTAAGAAGGGCCAAACCGTGGCCATTGTCAGGATTGAGGACGAAGATGTCCGCACTCAATTTATTCGCTTTGGAATCAGTGAAGGGAGCGAGATCAAATGCCTGGAAATAATCCCATTCGGTCCCCTCATGCTCAAGCACAATCGACAGGAAATCGCGATTGGCAGAGAAGTGGCTAATACTATTTTTGTTTCTGGAAGGTTATAATCATGGACCAGTCAACACGTTACCATCAACACACTGCGCCAACACATTCACGAGAGATTAAGAAAATCGTGCTGGCCGGCAATCCGAACGTGGGAAAATCTGTTTTTTTCGGATTTTTAACAGGGTTATACGTTGAGGTCTCCAACTACCCCGGCACCACCATAGAAGTCGCAATAGGAGAATGGCAGGGGCATCAAATCTTGGACACACCGGGAATCTACGGAGTTTCTTCATTTAATGACGAAGAAAAGGCTGCCCGCGACATCATCCTTGAAGCCGATATCATTGTAAACATTATCGACGCGACCCATTTGGAACGGGATCTTTTTCTCACCCAACAAATCATCGACATGGGAAAGCCAGTAGTTGTGGCGCTTAATTTCTATGATGAGATAGAAAGAGCAGGGTTAAAAATCGACATCGACCTACTGCATGATTTGCTCGGAATTGATGTGCTACCGACATCTGCTGTCAACAATCATGGACTGAAACAAGTTGCAGATACCATCCTGTCAGCTCACCCAGGTCACCAGCAAACTGATCTAAAAAACCAACTGCATGACATGCTCAACAAGGTTGGTTCACAGGCAGAAGCCCTGATGATCCTTGAAGGAGACACAGTTATCGCGGAACGCCATGGCGTTGTCCCTGGGCAAAACCGTGACACTCTGTACCTTGAACGTCGAAAGCGGGTCAATGACATGATCAACCATGTATTGCAGGCGACAGAGGACAACTTCCGCTTCCGCGACATGCTAGGACGCGCCGCAGTCAACCCACTTTCCGGCATTCCGATTCTCTGCCTTATTCTCTATGCCATGTACACTGTAATCGGAGTATGGGTGGCCGGTGATATTGTCGGCATCACAGAAGAAATGATCATGCAGGGGCATTATGAACCTTGGGTACGTTCGCTGGTTTCACAATATGCAAACCAGGAATCGATCATGGGCCAAATCCTGATCGGAGAATTCGGATTACTGACTATGACTGTCACTTACCTGCTGGGCCTGCTGCTGCCATTGGTGCTCGGCTTTTACACCGTTCTCTCCATCATGGAAGATTCCGGCTACCTGCCTCGCCTGGCCACACTGGTTGACCGACTCATGACTTCAATTGGACTTAATGGTCGGGCAGTTATCCCCATCATTTTGGGTTTTGGCTGCGTACAACTCGGCACCATAACCACCAGGCTTCTGACGACCAATCGTGAAAAATCCATTGCCACGGTAATTCTTAACTTTGCCATCCCCTGTTCAGCCCAGATCGGGGTGATCGCCGGCATGCTGGCCGCAGTTGGCAGTCAGATGGCTATACTCTATGCAGTGGTCATATTCACTGTTTTAACCATGCTCGGCTCTTTGTTAAACCATCTCCTACCAGGAAAATCGTCCGCACTGCTTATTGATCTGCCGCCCATGAGATTGCCACGTGCTGAAAATATCTTCCGCAAAACCGCTACCCGCTCCTTCTTTTTCATGCAAGAAGCCTGGCCTTGGTTTTTCCTAGGTTCGTTTTTAGTTACCATCCTCCAGGTATCAGGCGGACTTGATCTCTGGCAAAAACTCCTGATCCCAATTACCGAGGGCTGGCTGCAGATTCCCAAGGAAGCAGCCACCGCCTTTGTGATGGGGCTGGTAAGACGTGATTTTGGCGCAGCAGGACTGACTGGGCTTGCAATGAACCCTATACAAACGGTGACTTCGCTAATTGTCATCACCCTATTTGTGCCCTGCATCGCCTCATTAATGATACTTTTCAAGGAACGTGGCACCCGAGAAGCCTTACTGGTTTGGGGCGGATCCTGGTGTACTGCTTTCCTGGTCGGTGGAATCTTTTCGCAGATCCTGATCTAACCATAAATACAACTAGCCACAGCCAGCTATCCCGACTTGAGGACTACGCTTTCAAGCAATGTTTTTACCTAGAGATAGACGAGCTACAAGATTTATCAGGGCACTACTGAAGAATTACTGTTCAGTTCCTCTGCTCGTTTTCGATTTTTGGCTGAACAACACACTAAATTAGCGAGTGAATCATGACCACTAAACTATTGAATCTATTTAACGGCGCAGCATTAAAACCTACGCAACTTGAACTAAACCAATGCCCTACCTGTGGATACATCCAGGACCGGCCCCATTCCCTTTTCTGCACGCGCTGCCGCGCTGAAATTCCTGGAGCCAGCGGCTGTTCAGGGTGTGGGCGCTGCAAGAAGAACTAACACTTCACAACGCACGATAGGTATTGACATGAAAAAAGCATTGACCATTGCTTTGGCACTAAGCGCTTCCATAGTCCTGGGAACACATCGCCCAAGTGCAGCCCTATCTCCGGAGACCACGATGAGGCTCGATTTATTAAAGACAAAAGAAGTTATTGAGCAGGAAGAGGTAGCTGATTTCACCAGAATAATTAAAGAAAAGACATCGGCAAATACCGATGAAAATCATCACCATGCTGTGCAAAGTCTTGCCGATCGAGTTGAACGCTTGGCGGAAACCAATGAGAAATCTATAGCCCTTAACAGCAGTATACAAATAAGTGGCTTAGTGGAAGCCGAGTTGATCGCTTCACGAGAAAAGGATGTAAATGAAACAACAAGTAGTAGTGATCTTTCCTTAGCCACCGCCCAGTTAATTGCCAAGGCCGAGGTAAATCAATACGTTAGCGGGAATCTCACCTTCCTATACGAAGAAACAAACGACAACGACACCATCAACATTGACGAAGCCATCATCACACTGAAGGGAGACAACAACAATTCACTGTATATCAACATCGGCCGTCAATATCTACCCTTCGGCCGCTTTAAAAGTCATTTTATCACCGACCCTGGAACTCTGATCCTCGGAGAAACCAACGACACGGCAGTCGTTGCAGGATATGCCAGCGAAATCATGGATCTCAACATCGGCGTTTTCAAAGGAACTATCCGAGAGAATAATACCGGTGATCGGATCAACAGCGCGGTGGCCTCATTATCGCTATCCATACCCAATACCGAGGAAGACCGACTATCTTTAAGTTGTGGTGGTTCGTACCTCTCTCATCTTACGAACAGTGACAGCCTTGAAGATGAAAGTATCCATGGGACGACCACAGACACTGTCGGTGGTTGGAGCACATTTATCAGCCTGTCCTATAACGACCGATTATTTCTTGATGGCGAATACCTGGGCGCAACCAAGGATTTTGCAATCGACGATTTCAACTTCTCATCCCCCGAAAATCTGCGCCCCGGAGCCTGGAATATCGAGGCTGCGGCCCGAGTACTTGAAGGCACAGAATTCGCCTTACGTTACGGAGCAAGCAAAGAAGCTGGGTCGCTACTTGCCCAGGATGAGTATGGAGCTGCCCTGTTATACAACATCTTTCAGTCGACCAACCTCACCATCGAATACCTGTACCAAAAATACAGTGATTATAGCAGCAACAATCAAGGAACTGTACAAGTCGCTGTAGAATTTTAAGTACCCTCGTCAGGGCGGATAATTCTGGGCGTTATTTCAATCTCTATTCAAATAAAATTAAACCAACCAATTACCACTACTTCAACAAAAGAGGATAAAACCATGAACTTACGAAAGATTCTTACCACCACTGTCACCCTGTTCTCACTCATCACCTGGCAACAGGCAACCGCTTCCGACATCACTGCGTACGAAAAAGCTGATGGCAAGAA
Source organism: Desulfobulbaceae bacterium (assembly GCA_013792005.1). NCBI lineage: Bacteria > Pseudomonadati > Thermodesulfobacteriota > Desulfobulbia > Desulfobulbales > Desulfobulbaceae > Desulfobulbaceae bacterium. The sequence continues at coordinate 9,360 of VMSU01000035.1, read as the reverse complement.
TGGAGGTTTGTTGTACGATAATTTTCTATCACAGGGGGAAGTTTCACCACAATTTAGTAACTCCCATACTATCGATATTTCAGCCATCAAAGACAAATCCGACTTCTTTCGCTGCAAGCAGTGTCATGGTTGGGACAGAATTGGCAGCAAAGGGTATTATGGTGGAAGAAAAGCCACGGCTGGAAAAAGGCCGAATGTCTCCAGTGTCAACCTCCTTGATGCCGCAAAAAACCTGTCTCCTCAAGAGATATTTGATAAGATCAAAAGTCCAGCACAATCTCGACAGCTTGATTATGACTTAGCTCAATACGATCCAGAAAAAAATAGTCAATTGGGAGATGCCATGCCTGAATATGGAAAGATATTTAATGACCGTGAAATATGGGATCTTGTCAAATTCATCAAAGAAGAGGGCGAGGACTACCGCAACTACTATGCAATGGAAATCAAAGGTAATTATCCCGATGCCAAAGTGAAACTTGTAGAAATCGGCAAGGGAGGAGATCCCATCAACGGCGACAGCATATATGAAAAATCATGCGCCTCCTGCCATGGCACTAATGGAACCCAAATCAGCATTGGTGGATTGTCGGCCGGAGAATATGCCAGACAGAAAACATATGAAGTTGCCCATAAAGTTAAATTCGGCCAACCAGGGTCGAATATGGCCGGAACTCCTCTCACGACAAAAGAGATGAATGACCTTCACAAAGCCCTTACCGATACAGAGAAATATCCTGGCATGAAAAAATAATTGAGACTTTCCGGCCATGCTAAGGCCTGTTAACGGAGTAGAACTTCTATGTTTCCCTGTCGGTGATGCCGATTCGATTATCACAAATGATTAGATTATTTCGCAACAACGACTTACTTCACATTTAAGACAACACCATCCCATTCAGCTCCCGCCCCGAGGACAGTTATCCCTCTGGGCGGGGGGCTCCAGGTACAGAAAAATGCATATCTACAATCTATGTAAGTGGAAACACTCCCACGACTTCAGAATCGATGACGGACTCGGTGAGCGCCGCACCAAACAGGTCATTCTGCTCACCGTCGTCATGATGGTTATTGAGATCGGCGCTGGAATCACCTTCGGTTCGATGGCGCTCCTGGCGGATGGCTGGCACATGGGAACCCATGCGGTAGCACTCGGCATTACCGCCTTTGCCTTTTACTACGCTCGCAAACATGCGGACAACCCGAGCTTCAGTTTTGGAACAGGCAAGGTAGGGGTGCTCGGCGGATACACCAGTGCGATAGTGCTTGCCATCGTCGCTCTGGCGATGGTGTTCGAATCAATCCAGCGACTACTCACCCCAGAGCCAATCCGTTTCAATGAGGCCATCGGCGTGGCACTCGTTGGACTTATCGTCAATCTGCTCAGCGCCCATCTGCTGCAGGGTCATCATCACCACCATGAGCACGAGCATACCACCCACCATGACCACAACCTGAAGGCCGCCTATATGCATGTCATGGCCGACGCTCTCACCTCAGTGCTTGCTATCGTCGCTCTTCTTTCCGGCAAGGCGCTTGGCTGGAACTGGATGGACCCGTGCATGGGCATTGTCGGCGCGATAGTAATCCTACACTGGGCCAACGGTCTATTGCGGGATACCAGCGTCATTCTCCTCGACCAAGGACTTCCTCAAAAAACCCTGACAGCCATCCGCGCCACCATTGAGGCTGTCGATGACAACCGCATTACCGATTTTCATGTATGGCCGATCGGATCCCACCATTTCGCCGCCATCCTCTCGATCGTCACCCACGCCCCAAAGCCTCCGGATCACTACAGAAACTTGTTAGACGGCTTTCCCGAACTCGAGCATGTCACCATCGAGATCAACCATTGCCGGAATGAACCTTGCCACGACATAGGATCAACAACATAATGCTGACACTAATCCCTCTGGTAACTTAGAAGACACGCGTCATCGTCACTTTTTAACATATCCCCATTCCGTAAGTCGCTGGTAAGCGTACTGGGCCTGTTCCCCCTGCTTGACAGTCTGAAGATAGGATGAATAGTGACGAACTGCCTCATCACGGCGACCCATCCCCTCTGCAGATAAACCCAAGTAAAATGTTGTATTCGGATTTCCGGCAAGGAGCCTTTGGTGCTGGGAGAAATCATTATACGCCCCATCAAAATGCTTCTGCCGCAGGTTGCCCAAACCGCTTACATAGTACCCTTGAGCTTCCTGCGGATACCCCCTCTTGGCTCTCTCGGCAAACACCACCGCCTGGGAATCTTTCTTGGCGACCAGTTGAATCTTGGCCATCACAACCAGTGCGGCATAGTCATCCGGCAACAGACGGAGGGCCTCGTTTAAATGCCCCTCAGCGCCCTTCAAATCCTTCTTAGCCAAGGCGCTCACGCCCCGCTCTATGGCCTCGATACCGACCTTCTGCCCCCGAAGCTTGGCTGTATTATCCAGGTACCGCTCCCGGAACTGAGGCAGATTCAAGGCCTGACGATAACGGGTATCAATAGCACGCTTGGCGGCATCATAACGCTCCCGGCTCATGGGGTGAGTTGAAAACATCAACTCAAGGGCTGAGGGATCACGCTTCGATTCGCGATTCAACATATCCATAAGGCCAAGAATACCTTCCGGGCCATATCCAGCCCGAACCATATACTCAAGCCCCAGTGCGTCGGCCTCTCGTTCATTATCTCGGCTATACGATGCGAGCAATGCCCCTGCCCCCAAAGACCCCAATTGAGAGGCAACCTCACCGAGGCCGGTGTATGCCCCCCCAGCCACAGCGGCGACCCCGCCGCTCAATGCCTGAATCAAAGTACCCTTCGACATCTGCTGCGCTGTATGTCGGGCACTGACATGTCCCAGTTCGTGGCCCAAAAGAGCGGCTAATTGCGCCTCATTATCAAGTTTGAGCAGAATCCCCCGGGTCAGAGCGATACTGCCTCCGGGAAATGCATAGGCATTGACATAGACAGCATTAACCGCCCTGAACGAATAAGGCATACGGGGACGATGAGTCTGAGCGGCTATCCGGCGACCAGTCTCGTTCAGATAACTGTTCAGCCTCTGATCCTGAACAACACCGTAATCCTCCGAAAACTGATACGGACTTTTCTGCCGGTCAATATCGACCTCCTGTCCTTCTGAGAGTAGCATCAACTGGGACTGCCCAGAGACAGGATTAACAGCGCAACCGGCAAGGTATCCTACCGATGACAGTGCCGCTGCCTGCAACAAATCACGTCGAGTAAGTTTTCTCATAATAATTTTCCCTATAAAAACAATAACTCTTTCCCTACAGCACAAAAATCTCCTGTCTGATTAAACACCTCTCAATACCTACTTGAAAGATACGCCTCAGACCTAACCAGAATCAATTCAAAGCCGGCAATGATAAGAACCCACTACTCATGTACACCTCCGGCGTCACTCTTCGCCCACCGGGCCTGAAATTCATCCGACGGAAGAGGACGACCGAAGAGATACCCCTGGCCTTGATGACACCCCTCGCTCCGTAAGAACTGGGCTTCCTCATCCGTCTCGACACCTTCGGCAATAGTGCGCAAACCCAAGGCTTTGGCTAAGGCAATCACCGCCCTGACAATCGCCGCCCGACTCGGCTCAACAGAAACTTTGGTAATGAAAGACCGATCAATCTTGAGCTTCTGAACTGGAAGACGACGCAGGTAACTCAACGACGAATACCCAGTGCCGAAATCATCCACAGCCAACTCCACGCCAAGTTCTCGCAACTTTTCAAGATGCCCCAATGCCTGTTCGTTGCTCATAATAGCCGATTCAGTCAGCTCCAACTCCAATCGCTCGGAGGAGAGCTCTGTTTCCTGGAGAACTCGAGTGACGAGTAAGGATATATCACCACGCTCGAGTTGTTTGGCTGAGAGGTTAACAGCAATGCTCGGCAGGAAGAAACCATCCCCTTCCCACGCCTTAACCTGATGACACGCTTGACGCAGCACCCACTCCCCAAGAATTGAAACAAATCCTATATCTTCGGCAATGGGAATAAAACGCACTGGAGACACCATCCCCAGCTCTGGACTGTTCCAACGTACCAGAGCTTCCGCGCCCACTAAATTTCCGGTAGAAAAATCAACTTTCGGCTGAAAGTGGAGTGACAACTCGCCCCGCTCAACAGAACGGCGTAACAGCATCTCCATGTGCAGACGCTCAAGGGCGTATTCACTCATTTCAGGAGCATAAAAATGATAGGTATTACGCCCTTGATTCTTGGCATAGTACATTGCGGTATCGGCGTTCTTTACCAGGGTAGCCACATCCTCTCCGTCCGCAGGAAAGAAGCTCACCCCAATGCTTGCAGAAACAAAAATTTCATACCCGGAAATGGCAATAACCTGACTGAGCAGATTAAGTACCTTTTCTGCGATCGAACCGGCATAGCGCGGGGTTTCAACTTCATCAAGCAAGAGAATAAACTCATCACCACCAATTCGCGCCAGCGTATCAGACTCACGCACATTGACACTAATGTGCTCTGCAACTTTCTTGAGCAGTTCATCACCAAGATCATGCCCCAATGTATCGTTGACATTCTTGAAATGATCGAGATCAATAAAGAGAACCGCCAATTGTCGTTCATGACGACGTGCCAGACCGATGCTGTGGTTCAGCCGATAATTAAACAGTAACCGATTTGGCAGACTGGTAAGCAAGTCGTGGTGAGCGAGAAAATCCAGTCGCTCCTGGGATCGTTTAATATCTGAAATATCACTGAACACTCCCACGTAGTGGCCCACCTCGCCAGCGGGGTCTTTCACTACACCGATGGTAAGTCGTTCAGGATAAATCTCACCACTCTTGCGCTTGTTCCAAATTTCCCCGACCCACTGCCCGCTCTGTGAAAGCGATTGCCACATCTCGGTGTAAAACATGGCATCATGCCTACCCGATTGGAGTATCCTGGGAGTGAGGCCCTTAACCTCTGATTCAGAGTAGCCGGTAACATGCATAAATGCCCGATTAACCGCAAGAATTTTTGTATCAGCGTCTGTAATAATCACACCTTCGACGGTATTTTCAAAAACCTTGGCTGAAAGACGCAAACCCGCCTCTGCTCGCTCCCGCTCAGCAATCTCCCTTTCCATCGAACGATTTACCTCTTGTAACTCTCTCGTTCGCTCACTCACCCGCTGATCGAGCAGTTGATTATCTTCCTCAATGAGAGCAAGTGTATGGGTCAACTCAGCTTGCTGGTCTTTAATGATCCGGCTCGCCCTCTGCACAATGAGGAAGAGTAAACCATAGAGCAAACCTAAAACACATACCACCACGACAATAACAAGCCAATGAGTACGCCTTACTTCCGCCAGGAATGGGGTAATATCAGTGTAAACCTCAAAAACTCCCTCGATCCGATTACTTTGCTTAGAAATATAAGGGATGTAACTCGAGAGAAGATCACGCTGCTCGATAATTTTATCAAAAGCGCTAAAGGTATTGCGATGCGTTAATTCGCTTGCCAGGAGTCCTTGAGACGCTGAGAGAAAACCTGCATTATCATGCTTTCTCTCCCCGATTTGTTTGGACTCGGTCGAAAAGACAGTCAGCCCTTCCATATTGTAAATCTTGACCTTAACGGCAGATGTCTCCCGCATAAGAGACACCACCTCCCGACGCAGGGCAATAATCTCTGAGCTAACAGGATCGACCGATTGATTAGGAGGGATATGCTTAAGTAAGGGTGAAAAATAAGGTGAAAGGGCATTGCCAAAAACACGCGTAAAATCGGTATTGCGTGCCTCAGCCACTATCGTCAGTGATTGAATGGACTGATAACGATAAAAAGTGCCAAGAAGAGTCGCTGCAATAACGATACAGACCAAACTGACAGTAGAGTAATAGCGTGTGAGGTTAAACATGATGCTTCTCTCGTATCACCCCCTTCCCTCAAAATGCAGAAACAGAAGAAATTCATTCCAACAGACCACAACCTTGTGATAATTATGGATCTTACTGTTCACGAAGAATGTCAATCGTAACGAGTCTGAAGCACACTCACCAAAGATCGCTCCTTAAAATTTATCAACCCGTACCACTTCGCGCAGCGGCAACTGACCACCCCGGGGCCAAGCCTCTTGAGTGGCCTTGCCGATCGCCACAAACATGGCGATGGCATGATCTTCCGGCAGGTTGACCAACTGGCCCACCGCATCAAAATCAAATCCATCCATAGGGCAGGAATCATACCCCATGGCCTTGGCAGTCAACATCAAGGTCTGCGCCGCCATCCCACAGGAACGCATAGCCTCATCCCGCTGCACCTGATCCTTGCCCCGGTAATACTGGTCGATAGCAGGGAGGATAAACTCCTGGACCGCGGGAACGGCATTGCGCCAATAACGCGCCGGCTCCCTCTCCCAGCTCTTAAGATCGGCGCAGAGGATGATAAGAAGAGAGGCATCCGTCACTTGGGCCTGGCCCCAAGCCACCTCCCTGATCTGCTGCCGCAGGGTGGGGTCCTTGACCACCAGGAATCGCCAGTTCTGAATATTAAAGGCAGTGGGGGACAATAGAGCCAATGACAAAATCCGGGTCTCTTCCTCCTCTGTCATGCGGTGGCTAGAGTCGAAATGTTTGACCGCTCGCCGTGTCTCAATACTGGTGATTGTATCCATGGCTCCCTCCTGATCGTAAAAGATAGTGGCAAACGATCAGCAGTCAGCCCCTTCGGCAAAGACGCTTGACTAAGGGGCTGACATCCTTGCCTTGACGCTGACCGCCGTGCGAAACCAGACAACGACTATGCGTCAAAATCCTCATCGGCATCATAATCCATCATGTCACTGGCCAACTCCAAAAAAACGCCCAACGACTTGCTCAGGTTCTTGACGATTTTACTGTACATCAACTTGTCCTCAACACTCTTGGCCTTAGCCATCCCCTTTAATGCCGATTCCAACTCACCAGCCAACCCATCCATAATATTTTCTGCGTCCATTCTTGCCCCCTCATCTTCTGTTATTTATAATACAAAAACGGCGCGACCCCATCTGGTCAACCCCGTCCCTGCACTTTTCAACTGCATCTTATTCGTAACCGTTTTCCGGGCCCCCATTTGCTTTGTCAACGGCCTGCTCATGTGCAACTAGCACACTTCGCAGACCGTTATATTGACCGACGAAGCGGGTCAATATAAATCGCGCATCTGAGGCACCCGGAAAACGGTTACAGCCCGGTGAAATCCGCACGTTCGACGCTTCTGGTGAACGATTACTTTTATTCATCCGCTTCCGGCTTATCATCAGTGGGTGTCACCTTCTCCGCCACCGCAGCGGATGAATCCTGATTCGCGCCCTCTCCCATCCCAGGCAAAGACAAGGGGACGCTCTCTTTCTCCACCTCCTTGTCCACCAGAGGCACAATCCGACGCAGAACCCGACTACCGGCCCGCTTACCCTTAGCGCTTACCCCCTTAACCAGATAGTCATTAAACACCACCTCAAAAGAATTCACCTTGGCTCTGGCCGTGGGCACAAAATACACGCGGACCCGAGAGCCCTCGCCAGTAGCGAAATACTGAATCCTTGACTTCGGGTCGTCCGGGAACAGCCGATACTCCTTGTCAAGAATGAACTTGGGCATCGGGAAGCGCTTAATATATGAAAAATTCTCGGTGCCATCACGATAAATAACATTGAAGATGAGCTTCTCATCGTCCTTACCGACATAAACCAGATCTGAGCCAACAAAAAGCTTGTCCACACCGTTAATGACCTTATACATGCCATCACGAAAGATCAAAATAAACTTATCGTATTCGGAACAGGCAAAGGAGTGCTCCGGCTCGGCCTTGACCTGATACCCCAGAAAACCGGTTTTGGGATCATAGCCACAGGTCAGATTGGACAGAGCAACCGCCCGAGCCGCCACCTCGCTAAAGGTAGTGATCTCGGTCCGACGCGGGTAGTTATCACCATACTTTTTCAACAGTCCATCCAGATAACCGATGGTGTATTTGACCATATCCTTGAGGTGACGCTCTATCAGGGTGGCTTCCTTCCTCAGGCCATTGATCTCCTGCTGTTTTTTTGAGATATCATACCGCGAAATTCGTTTGATGCGGATCTCCAACAACCGCTCTATATCCTCTCTCGTCACTGCCCGAAGCAGACGATCCGCAAAAGGCTTCAGTGATGAATCGACAGTCGACACCACCAGCTCGTAACTTGAGCACTCTTCGATCTCCTTATACAACCGCTCTTCGATAAAGATCTGTTCCAAGAGCGCGGCATGAATTTTCTCTCGCAACCGATCAAGCTCAATGGTCAACTCCTTTTCCAGATCGACCACTAACTTCTGGGTGTTGTAGCGCAGGACATCATCCACATTCATGACCATCGGCTGATTGTCCTTGATCACCGTGAAATTAGGACTAATCGGCACCTCACAATCGGTAAAGGCATAGAGCGCGCTGATCGTATCCGAGGCGTACATCCCGCGGGCAAGTTTAATCTCGACCTCCACAGTCTCGGCCGTATAATCATTAATCGAGACGATCTTGAGCTTTCCGGCCCGCACGGCCTTTTCAATACTCTCTACCAACGAGGTGGTCGTGGTAGTATAGGGGACCTCCCGAATGACGATGGTCTTGTCGTTGATCTCCTCAATCCGAGCCCGACATTTCAAGCGACCGTTACCCCGATCATAGTGGGTAACATCCACCAAACCACCTTGAGGAAAATCGGGGAAAATTTCAAAGGGTTCGTCGCGCAAGATCTGCTTCTGGGCCGTGAGTAGTTCGACAAAGTTGTGAGGCATAATCTTGGTAGCCATACCGACAGCTATACCATCTGCGCCCTGCATCAGCAGCAGGGGAATCTTAGCGGGAAGCACCACCGGCTCCTGCATCCGGCCATCATAAGAATCGGCAAATTCGGTCAGGTCCTTGTTGAACATGACCTCCAGAGCCAGAGGGGAAAGACGGCACTCGATGTACCGGGCAGCCGAGGCGCTATCGCCGGTCAAGGTATTGCCAAAATTACCCTGCTGATCAATCAAAAAACCCTTATTGGACAGATTAACCAGGGCGGCAAAGATGGAAGCGTCACCGTGGGGGTGAAGTTTCATGGCCTCGCCGACAACGTTGGCGACCTTATTAAACCGACCGTCATCCATATTCTTCAAGGTCTGCATGATCCGGCGCTGCACCGGTTTCAAGCCATCGGCGACATGGGGAATAGCACGCTCCTTAACCACATAGGAGGTGTATTCCAAGAAATTGGTATCAAACAGCTGATGCAGAGTGCCGTAATCCGAATCGATCATGGTTGTTCTTCCTTAACTATTCATCCTTGTAACTACACAGGTTAACGGTAATCAGTTATCGGTT
>VMSU01000034.1 GCA_013792005.1 Desulfobulbaceae bacterium | reverse complement strand
CAGGAATGGTAATGTCTTGACTGGCAAGATGTGCCATAAGCATCGGAGCCAGAGTTTCGGAAATCGGGGCCTCAGTAACAAAATGCCCGGCATCAATAACACAGAAACCAACCTCCTCGGCCCAGCGCGCGACATGGTGCTTGACCTCCGCCGTGATATAGATGTGGGCGCCACCAGCCTGCGCTGCAATGGCCAGATCAGAGCCGCTGCCCCCGCACAAAGCCACTCGACTCACACGGTCGGGGATTGGCCCAGCTACGGCAAGGGCAGGAAGCTTCAGCGCCTTACCGAGCATTGCAAAGAAATCAGATCCGCTCATGGGCTCTGCCAGGAACCCGATTTGACCAAATCCAATCCCGGCGTCCCCTGATCCGGCAGAGCTAAGAGGCACGGCATCGGTCAGCCCGAGGAGTACGGCCAAGGCATGGCTCACCCCACGCGGCGCTACATCAAGGTTGGTATGACAGGCAATAACACCAATTGTATTGGTCAGGGCTTTGGCAATGAAGGCGCCAGCCGGCTGGTCGGTACGAATAACTTTAAGGGATGGGAAGATAACGGGGTGATGAGTGATGACCAGGTTAGCGCCATAGCTCAGCGCCTCGTCAAGAAGAGAAGTGGTCGGGTCGAGTCCAATCATAATGCCAGTCACCGGGGCATTGAGAGCGCCGACCAGAAGACCGACATTATCCCAATCCTCCGCCAACGCAAAGGGGGCTAGAGCGTCTAATGATTTCAGAATGGTTTCGATTGTGATTTCGGCAGAAGGCATACGATCAGGGGATATTGCCGGTTCAATAAAAAAAGGTGCAACCTGGTCGGGTCACACCTTTTGGTCTGGGGCCGTATGATCGGTCTGGGCCCAAAAAAATTTTCTTGCGTGCGTTGGGTGATAGTGTCACTTCCGCCTCTTGGCTGCCAAGGCAATGGTCAATCTGATGTTGTACAAATGGTGGGCCCACCTGGACTCGAACCAGGGACCGACCGGTTATGAGCCGGTGGCTCTACCAACTGAGCTACAGGCCCCGTTGCAGACAGTAAAGCACGATAATATGCTCAACTCGTCATCGCTTGTCAACATATTTTTCACAAAAAAAATCATCAGCTCCTCCCACCATCCGCAGAATACAACTTGATGGACAAAGAATTCGTAACTATCCAGAGTACTTCTGGTCGGTAATGCTCACCAACATTGTCACCCATGGATCCACCGATGGGAATCACGGCTCAGCTACCCCCGCAACATCTATGTCGGCTGAAACAGAAGTTCCAGCCGACATAGATACAAAAAACTACTGCAGTTCCTTTTTTACAGCCGCGACTGCCCGTGTCACCAGCTTCATGCCACCATTCTCCCCGCTGGCCGCACCGAGAATGGCGTCAATGACCTCACCCCGCTCTTCAACCCCGCTTGGCGCAGCAGGCAGATACCCTGGGGCCGGCTCTATACATTTCCGAAGAATATTTCCGTGGAGCAAGTCGGTTACAATCGAGGCAATCCGGGCTTCCGGTTGCCGCAGTCGGCTCGCCAGTGATTCCTGGGTGGTAACCATCCTCCGAGTAAAGTCTTCCTTGATCAAGCCCATGATATCAAAGGCTAGAGCCAATCGTGCCATAGGTGTAGGAGGACGGCCCTCCCACAGATAATAACGCCAGTGCTGCACAGCATAAGACATGACCGCCCCAGTCAAAAAAATCAGCCACCCAAGATAGAGCCAAAGCAGAAAAAGCGGCAACGTGGCAAAGGAGCCGTAGATGGTGTTATAGCGGGCAACCCCGACCTGCAGCCTCAGATAGAAAACTTGGATCATCACCCAACTGCTCCCGGCAAAAAGCCCTCCCAGCAACGCCGGCCAGGAACCTATCCGGGTGTTAGGCAAAAAGCGGTAGAGAATTATAAAGGAGAGCACAACCAGAACAACGGGAAATATCTTAAGAAACTGATGCCCGAACCAGGTCAGATGAAGAGTATCGGTCAAATGATTATTCAAGGCCGGACTGCGAAGCGCTGTCTCAACTGCCAAGGCCAGATTGAGAGACAAGGGCATCAAAACCATAAGAGCCAGATAATCAAGGACTTTCCTGGAGATCGAACGATCATTATTGACCTGCCAGACAGCGTTCATCGCCGTCTCAATACTGCTCAGGACCATCACGACCGACACCAGGAGACCAACAACACCAAAGGCCCCAAGGGTAGTAAAGTCGGTCCTGTCCACATAGTCGAAAATTTGATCAACTGCTTGCCCGAGATGAGAGGAGAGGCTGCGAGGGATCTCTCCCTGCGTTGGCGGCGGCGCCGGAGATACGGACGGAGCCACTTGCGGGGTAACGGTTCTCGCCGGAGAGTGATCAAGGGCAATCTCGTACTCAGGTTGCTTATCAAGTTGATCGATAAATCGATGGGCGGTTTGCCGCAGATCGTCTCCGGCGCCAAACCCTTTCAACACCGCTGTGCCCAAGGCAAGAAGGGGGACAAGGGAAAGAATAACGGTAAACGTCAGAGCGCTGGCACGAAGAGGAATATCATCAGAGCGAAATTTTCCAATGACAATCAACAGCACTCTGACCACAGCCTTGAACCGGTCTCTCGCGGAGAGCGGTCCCGGTGGCGGAACCTCTCTGATCGAGTCCCAAAAAGACCCCAACGTTTCACGTAATGAGGAGAGACTTGCAATTATTCCAAGTGCCATAGAACTTTTCCGTAATCATTGACCAAAAGGGAATAGGGAGTCAGACCAATTTCCACCCTTTAACCTTTTGCTTTGAACTGCCATACAGCAGTACTCTGTCAAGAATAACTCAACCCCCGGTTCAAATCGGCAGGATATGCACCTCTTGCTTCAACGGATGCATGCCGCGCAGGAACAGTCCCTTCCGCCCATCAATACTGATCGGGTCGCCGCAACGAATCACCTGGCCGCTTATTTCACAGCGCTCCTCGGCCTCGTAGACCTTCAGGTTCTTGCACCCCACCACGCAGGTTTTATCCAAACGCAGGGCCACAAGAGAGGCGTGGGAGGTCTGGCCGCCACGCGCAGTCAGCAAGCCGTCGGCCTGGGAGATCTCCTTGATATCCTCCGGCACCGTATCCTGCCGGATCAGGATCAGTGGTATGCCGGGATACTCCAGGCGGAGCTGACTGATATGCTCAACGGTAAACACCGCCCGACCGGCCAAGGCGCTGCCGCTCACCCCGATCCCCTTCCCCAGGATAGCTTTCGTCATCTCCGGACTCTCGACAAAGGCATCGAAATTCTCTTTCTTCTTGATGGTGATCATATCCCGAGTCTGCAGAATATACAAATCCTCCGTCTCCGGCCCCTCAAAGGTAAACTCGATATCCTGGGGATTCCACTGCTTTTCATAGACCAGATCACGGGCAATATCGCGCAATCTCTGGTAGATTTTTGGAAAACGGCGCTCAAGCGACAGGTCCTTGGATCGTCCGTCAAGCTCTGCCTGCTCGACTGACACCGGATAGGTGGTAACCAATCCGGAAACAATATCCTCACCCTGATCGGCGGTGGCATAGTCACCCCATAAAGCAACCCGCCGCACCTTCCGGTAAGGGTGAGCGGTAAACAAGACGCCGCTCCCTGCCTCGGCGCTGTTATTGCCAAAAACCATAGTCTGAATGATAACCGCCGTGCCCCAAGAGTCAGAAACATCCATCAAGGCCCGATACTCCCTGGTCTTAGGAGTATTCCACGACTCAAGCACCATCTCGATGGCGCCGGTGAGTTGCAGCCACGGATCATCCGGGATACCGATGCCGATGCCGCGAATCGCCTTCTGGTAATTCAAGGCCAGTTCATGCATCTGCGCGGATGAAAACTGGCGCTTGACCTGAACATCATGCTTGGCCTTAGCCTTATTCATCAAGGCCTGGAAGACCTCTCGCTCCACCCCCTTTGCCATAGCCCACGACTGCAAAAAACGGCGGTAATTATCCCACGCCAGATACTCCTTCCCCGAGGATAGCGCAAACTCCTCCGAGAGTTCTTCATTAAGTCCGACATTGTGCAAGGTCGCCATCATTCCGGGCATGGACACGGCAGCACCGCTCCGAACCGAGACCAGCAGGGGATTGGTCGGATCACCGAAACTTCGTCCGATCATCTGCTCCATCTCACTTAGTGATTGACGGATACGCCCCATGAACTCGTTCTTGGCCTTAAAAAAGTCTTTGACCACGGGCCAACAGCGAAAGATCTCAGTGGTGATGATAAAACCTGGCGGCACCGGCTTCTGATCCGCTGCCAAGGTGGTCAGATTATAGCCCTTATTGCCCAGCATGATCAGGTTGTTGGTCTGGTGATTGTGCCGGTGAAGGAAACTGATCACATTCTCAGGGTTATAGGTCATCAACAGATCAAGATTGGATTCATTCAACAGCTCCTTCTGATTCTCCAGGGTCTGGTAAATCTTGGTGATAAAGTTGTCGAGGTGCTGAAGGCCGAAGGTGCCGGCAATCAAATCACGGAGGAATGACTCGTTTAATCGATGCACCGAACCGGTCAAATCGTCATCCTGCCAGAGATTCCGATAACGGGTCAGGAGATTACTTCCTCCGATCTGGGGGGCGATGATCGACAGGTTGTTCTCATGAACATTGGTGTAGTAGGCGTAAATAATATCCTTCACCCCCTCGGAGAGCCCCCGGAAGATATCAAGATACTGGGTATAGGAAAAACGCTTCTGTTCCACCGAACTTTCGAGCAGGGCCAGATAGGTCTCCAGATGGCGACTGGTGATACCGTCGATCCTCAAGGCCCGGAGATACAACTTTAAACATTTGATAATACCGATAAAGGTGGCCTCGGTAATAAAGGCGGTATTGACCGTTTCCGGAATCTTCTCCAAAAAAACATTGGCCAGATTCTCCAGCCTGAAGGTAAGGCCCAAGGCATCGAATTTCCGTTCCCGGTAACGGCCGTATACCGATGGGATGTCCACTGCAATGTGGCGTTTATAATAGATATCTTCCTTGGCCTCAAAGGCCTCGGAACTCAAGATCACCTGCTGCAGACTCTCCAACTGCACCAGTATTGCCCCAAGGCATTCAAAGGTGTCCCCCTCTTCCAAGACTCCGATCAGGCTCTGAAGTTCAGGAAACCCGGAATTCACGGCAATTTCCAGCTGCTGACGCAGATCCTGGAGCCCAAGATGGTACTTTTCGTGCAACAAGGTGTACATATGGATCAGCAGCGCAAACCGGCGCACTTCCACCGGATTGAGGTCAGACTGGTGTGCCAGAAAATTGTCCCGCCGGGCAGGGTCCCAGAACAGCAGATCCTCCACCCGTTTGATATCCGGCAGCTCAAAGACCCTTTTGATCAGGATATGAAGATCATCCACAAAAGGTCCGGTGGGCTGAATCCCGTACAAGACCTCCTGGGGCAGGAACTGCTCAAGCACCTCCTTGTCCTGTTTGTGCCAGAAGGTGAAGATGGCCTTGATAAAATTGACGATCAGATTGCTCGACTCGACGTGGCTCTGCTTGCGCAGGAAGTGAATAAGCAGATCCTTGCGGCGATGGGTTTCATCGAGTTCGGTGGAGACCTCACGCAACTCGCCTTCCGCTCCGATCTCGTTGAAAAAGACCGGCAGCAGTTTAGCAAACTGCTTGGCCAAATTATAAATTGGGCCAATAGGATGATTTAAAAGCTCGGTAATGTCACGCTGGAAGAGATCAGTATCCTTAATGCAGGTACCCGACAAATGCAGGTTGATAATGAGTGCCGAAAACAGCGTCGAGCACCACTTGGGCTCCTGCATGATCAAACTGAGCCAGACCCTGATATTGACCAGATGAGCGGGATTGGCGATAGGCTGCCAGTCCTGATCCACTCCGGTGACATTGGCATACTGAAAACCAAACCGGACCACCTGCCACAGAAAGCTCTCGACCAACCCTCCGCTGCCCTTCTTGAAGATCTCTGTGCCCAGCACCTGAATACACTGAAGAGAGGTATGCGGAAATTTCCGCACATTGGCCTTCAACAGCTGGAAGGTAGTGAGCAGAAAACGCTCTATCTCCTCAAAGGACTGCTCGTGAATGAGCAACACTAAACTCCGATTGATCTCGCGCAGGGTCTCTTCATGCACCAGAAAAAGACCTGGGGTATCCATAATCCGAAACAGAAAAAGCAACTTTCTGTTCTCGGCAAAGCGATCCATCTCCGGCCCCTGGGCAAGGGATCGGCCCCGCTCACCACCGGTGTCTGAGGATCTATCCCCACCAGGATACGTGGCGTTGGGAAACGGCACTGTCAAGAGCTTGGCAGGGATATCTTTGTATATTCTGACAATGTCGAGATGACTTGGCAGGGTCATAAGGTGCTCAAGCGCCTCATGCGGCGTATTTTCCCGCATCTCCAGGGTACTACGTTCAAGGATAGCAAGATTCTCTCGCATGGCGCCATGGGAGATGTTGGCAAAAAGACCTGCCACATCCCAATCACCATGATTGTGACCACAAGCCCCGGTAAACCATGGCAAAGGATCCTCTTCACTCAACCAATAGTGAAAATCGATAGCTAGCAACCTGCTGTAAAACCGCACGAAAGGGCCAAGATCAAAAGAGGTCCCCCGGCTGACGGCAAATAACGAGGCAGCAATTTTCTTAATTGGATGATAACCCTGAACCATAAGGATAAGGGCTTGATCATCAAGAGCTGCGATGCGACCCAAAGCAACATTGATAGCCCGCTGGTGACGCACCAAACGCGCTCCATCTAAATCTTGGATCAGTTTTTCCAGATAGGCCAGCAGTGATTCCATGGCCAAGGCGATAATAGCATCCCAATTCTTAGGGGATTTGCCTTGAGCGGCAAGCGCTGTTGACCCTGGAGAGATTGATGACACAGCCTTCTTACCCTTGATATTCTCCCAGGCTTGAGCAATAGCCGTCAGGTGAATAGCAACAAACTGGGTGAAGGCCTTCGGCCCCTGCTGGTGACTTGAATACTGATGGCTGTGCTTGAGGATGAATGCCCGCAGCTTAGGGAGGAGCATGCTCCAGTTTCTATACGGGTGGTTGATTTCGATCAGCAGATCACTGATCGTGTGATGAATTCCCTTGTAGTCCTTAACGATGTCGGTAAGGATCTGATGTTCGCGGGCAATTACCACTTCACCAACAGCAGTTTCCTGGAGATTAGCCTTTAAGGCTTCAGAGTCAATGGCTGGCACAGTAACAGATTGGGGCATAACGAAACCTCATCAAAAAGCTTGGCGGCACAAACAAGAAGGCAGAAGGACGGGCTCGTCTTTCTGCCTTCTTGTTTGCACTGTTGTCGGCAAAGATATACACTAGCAGTTGAACACTTACGAAGGATACAGCAACTGCTCAGGTTATCGGTTTACGGTTTACAGTTGACGTTAGTCTGTTCACCGTAAACCGATAACTGATCACCGTCACCTGATGCAGTTACGTATATGATTTACAAGGGCTTTTTAGCCTCCATCAGAAGAATGAGATCAAGGACTCGGTTGGAGTACCCCCATTCATTATCGTACCAGGAGAGGACCTTGACCAGCTTGCCAATCGCCTTGGTGGACAGGGCGTCAACCACCGAGGAGTGAGGGTTGCCCTGATAATCGATCGAGACCAGGGGTTCTTCCGAGTACCCCAAGTAACGGTTAGCCCCCTCCTTCAAAGCCTGATTGACCTCAGCAGTAGTCGCCTCCCTCTCCATCTCCATGACCACGTCAACCAAGGAAACATTAGGTGTCGGCACCCGCACGGCCAAGCCATCAAATTTTCCTTTCAGTTCCGGGATAACGAGAGACACCGCCGCTGCCGCCCCGGTTTTGGTCGGGATCATCGACAGGGCCGCTGCCCTGGCCCGCCGGAGATCGGAGTGGGGATAGTCAAGAATGCTCTGATCATTGGTATAGGAGTGGACGGTGGTCATCAGGCCCTTGGAAATCCCGAAACGATCCATGATAACCTTGGCCACCGGCGCCAGACAGTTGGTAGTACAGGAGGCGTTGGAGACGATGTTGTGCACCAGAGGATCATACTCATCCTCATTAACACCCATAACCAGGGTCTTGATATTTCCCTTGGCCGGCGCCGAGATAATAACTTTTTTGGCCCCAGCCTCGAGGTGGGCGCCTGCTGTCTCGTCGTTAGTGAAGAAACCGGTGGACTCGACTACGTATTCGACACCGATTGCCCCCCAGGGGATGTCCGCCGGATTTCTGTGATTGTAGATATCAACCTGACGGCCATTGACAGAGATCCCTTTATCATTGGCGACCACATCCTTATCATAAACCCCCATGATGGAGTCATACTTGAGCAAGTGAGCGGTGGTGACATTACTGGTCAGATCGTTGATCGCCACAACCTCAATATCCTTGAAGAGCGGATCCTTGTCGATAGCCCGAAAGATATTCCTGCCGATACGCCCAAAACCATTGATTCCAATCCTGATCGTCATTGCTTTCCCCCTATATAATTAAAAGTGCGCGCAAAGGCAGCTGTAGGGCAATAGCCTAACCCCCACCCTTGAGTCCATCATAATGATTAACCTAGCTTCTAAATTCAGTATCAAGAAATAAAAACCACTAGGCAAGAACTTTTTTTGATTGTCACAATCATTTTACCCTTCATTAGTGGGCAAAAAGATCAATTGGAGCCGTCTCTGATTGTAATCGCTGACCAACCAGAATTCACCCTGTGTCAGCAGAGTTGACATTTTCAAATGATTATTTTAAATGTTTAATTCAAAAATAATCGTAACTACACAGGTTAACGGTAATCAGTT
>VMSU01000033.1 GCA_013792005.1 Desulfobulbaceae bacterium | reverse complement strand
GACTCGGAAATTACCAATTTACCTGGATCGCGCCCGGATCTGGGTCAGATTTGGTTGCACCGATTGAACAAAACCGCAGGCGTAGCAGCGCTACGTCGAGGATTTTGTGATTGAGGTGCGACCACAGATGGCCCAAAGCCGGGATGCGTTATGGTAAATTGGTAATTTCCGCGTCCCTAAGGGGGCTGAAACGGAAATTGGAGCGTTAGCGAATCATCTGGTTCATTTCAAATATCGGTAAAAGGATGGCGATTACAATAAAACCGACCACGGTGCCCATGGCGAGGATCATCACTGGTTCGATCATGTCCGTCATGGTGGCCAGTTTGGCGTTGATATCACGCTCAAAACTATCCGCCACCTTATCGAGCATATCTTCGAGCGCGCCACTGTGCTCTCCCACTGACATCATCTGAATGACCATCGGAGGAAACAACGTGCTGGCGCCAAGCGCCAAAGAAAGCGCTTTGCCTTGTTCTACCTCGGATGCCGCGGTGTCAATGACTTCGGCAATCAGTCGGTTGTTGACGATATTGCGAACAATCGTCAGGGCGGTCAGCAGTGGCACACCGCTTCGTAACAGGCTGCCGAGGGTGCGGCTGAACCGAGCCATGGCCAGCAGGCGCTGCATGGCGCCGATCATAGGCAAACGGAGGCTGACAGTATCCCATGCCCATCCGCCCCGTTCTGTCGCGGCATAGTGAGCGAGCGCAAAAACAGAGCCGATGAGGACTAAGGACAGGATCGGCCAGTAAGAGCGAAGAAAATCACTGGCGGTGATCAGGATGACTGTCGGCCAGGGAAGGGCTTGCTGCATGTCGGCAAACATCTTGGTGATGTTGGGCACGACAAAGGTAATCAGGCTGAAGAGGACAAGGCTGCCCACAAAAGCCATGAAGATCGGGTAGACCATAGCCGATTTGAAGCGGCTCTTCAAGAGCTCTTGGTGCTCGCCAAAGGCAGCCAGTCGATCGAGCACCACATCAAGCGCCCCGGAGGCTTCACCGGCCCGGACCATTGAGAGGTAGATCTTAGAGAAGAGCCTAGGGTGGTGGCTTAAGGCCTGCACCAGCGAGCTGCCTTCGTTGACGGCATCCTTGATTTGGGCCAGTGACTTCTTCAAGACCGGATTATTGGCTTGTTTGAGCAGGGCGTCGAGTGAGGAAACGAGGGGGAGGCCTGCCCCGAGGAGTGTGGCGAGCTGGCGGGTGGTGATGTTCAACTCGTCGGAAGAAACCCGAGACATGAAGTCCCGGAGGGCAAAGAGCGGCCTGCTCTCTTGGTGGGCCGCGGTTCCCTTGATGGAGACTGGAAAGAGTTTTTGTGTTCGCAGGAGGTCACGTGCCATCGATGTGCTGGGGGCATCGACAATGCCTTGCACTGGTTTGCCTGCGGCATTGAGGGCGGTATACTCAAAAACTGGCATTGATAGTGATTAAGTGGGGTGCGGTGGCTTATCGATGGGGGTGACGAATCAACGGCTGTTATCTTAGACAACCTTGATTTCTTTGTCAATTGGTAACTCGGTAAGGGCTTATCACTCTGGTGCATCCGAAGTCCTTAGTTGTCGGCGTTAACCCAAAAACCCTGGCCCGGCTCGATGGTTTGCAACAGATCAAATCCTTTGGATTTCGCGTATCCTGCACCGCCGTCATACTCTGTCGGCAGGGTCACCGCCCATTGTGCGTTATGCCAGGACCAGAGGGAGGTGATAGTTTTTTCGAAGGAGTAGGCGACCTCACCAATCGGTGTATGCTTGGTAGTTTTCAGTCCTACCAGATTCCAGCTTGGGGCCAGGGCCAGGGTCGGATCGGCAGGGGAAGATCCTGAGTAGTTCAAGGTTGCAGCGGAGGTGGCGTTGAGCCAGAAGCCCTCACCTGGGGTCAGTGTTGTCAGGATGCCAAAGTTTTTGCTTGCTGCGTACTGCGCGCCGCCATCAGCTGCTTCATTTTCATTGGTGGGGCCAAGGTAGACCGCCCACGTGTTTCCGCTCCACGTCCAGATGGAGGTGACCTGGTTTTTTATGTCGTTGATAATTTGAGTGACCGAGGTGTCTGTCGAGGTGAGCGGCAGGGTAAGGAGATTCCAGCCAGGGACCAACTTCTGGCTGCCGGAGAGTGGGACGGCTTCGCTGATAATGGTGACCGGTATTTTCACCACAGCCTGGGTGCTGGTGTCGGTGAGAGTGATGGTGGCGGTGCCTAGGGCCTTTGGGGTGATTAGCATGGCGCTGCCACTGCTGGCCCAGTCCAGTGAGAGGATGTCTTTCGAAGAAGTCCAACCTGCCTTGAAGCTGCCGCTGCCCCCGGTGATCTCAAGTTCCCTGGCCTTGCCCAAGGTCAAGGTCGCCGGGTTAGGTGTAACCATCAGGACGGCAGGAAGTGAGGTGGTGAAGTTCCAGCTGGTGACGAAGGGGGCTCCGTTAACGGTGGCGGAGAAGAATACTTCGTAGGTCGAGTCGGCTTGCAACGGTGAGGTGGGGATCAGGGCGAAGTTTCGATTGGAGAGCGGCATGCTGGAGTTGCTGCCCGGTTGGAGGAGGATAGTGTCTAAATCAGGATCGGAAGTCCCCTTTTTGCTGATCGTGAAACTGCTGAGGGTGACGTTGTGCTCCGCCGAGAACTGGATGCTCACTGGATAACCGACCAGGCCGTGATTTGGGGCCGGGTCAGGGATTTCGTCGTTGGAATTGAAGGTGGTTGGCACCTCTGTCTGGCCGTCGGCTGGGTAGAGGGTCATAGTCGCTGCCGGGGGTGAGATATCTGCCGGTTGGCCGAGGTCGATCACCTGGCACAGCGTAGAAATGGCATGGTCGGCGTCACCAATTCCGATCTCGCTATAGGCTGGGTTAAGGAGGATGAATCGGTGGTAGATAGCGGCGATCAGGGAGTCAACTCCGGCTTGGGCATCATTGCCGAAGGAGATCACCTCCCCGGCTGCGCTCCACTTGTAACCCTGATAGGTCATGCGGTTCGATGACCACTGTCCGGTGAATCCGGAAAGGCCATAAATCTCTTCATGAGCGGCATTTTGATGAAGAGTGAGATAGTCGGCATGGGCCTGGGCGGCAGCGCTGATCTGGGACTGCAATGAGACGGGGTCGGCGCCGGCCAAGTGCCGGTGGTAGTTGACGCGGTTGAGGGTGGAGAGCGTATAGGCCCGGAACATGGGTTTGGATTCAGCGGAGAGACTTAACGTTGGGTTCCAACCCATCGCCAAGAGCGCAATGGCCAGCCAAGGCAGGGTCATACTGGTGAGTCGTTTCATAGTATATCTCATGCCCGACAAGGTGCCGATCTGTGTACAGCGGGTGGCGACAAAGGTAGACGTAGGGGGGGGTTAAGGTTTGGTGACAGCGTAATTGATTGACAACAGGTCGGTTACTTTTTTCCCCATGAAGTCCTGGTGGACATCAAAACGAGCATCTTTTCGAGTAAATTGTGCCTCAGCTCCGAGCTTCTTGCGGAGTTGTCCCTCAAAGAAATTGATGTCAGCCATGGCCAATTGTTCGAGTTCTTTTCCGTCCTTCTGCTCGCGTAATTCGGCGAGGGTTTTGTTCTTGATGATCAAGGTGCTGCCTGGAGGCACAAGGTGAATTGAGGGAACGAGGGTAAATGCAGAGTCGGAGGTGTTCTCAATGGTAAAAAGGGACTGTTGTGGCGCTGTTTCCTGGCAGTGGGCTGAAGGGACGAGGGCAGGGTTGAATTGTGCAATGCTCAAGAATGAACAGAGGAGAAAGGAGAGTAGGGGGAGTCGTTTGTTGGATGAAGAGTTTATGGGGTGCATAGCATATCGCCGGGGTTGAAGGAGTGATGTGAATAACTTTACGGTTTCATTAAATATGGAACATAACAATTTACTTAATCATTCTCCGGAGGTGAAATCAAGCCAATTCTCTTGAGAACGAACGACGTCCATGGCGCATTTTTTGATCAAAAAGGGTAGAATTTACTTGCAGCAGAGCTCATGGGATCGAGTGAATTTTTGAGTCATATTTATATTTATTTTTGCTGACCGTCAGAGTAGTCTTAATCGTTTTGTGGATCGCCTTGGTATATCTTGAAGATTAAAGCCGCCATGGGCATTAGTCAAGTTAACACGGAGTATGGTTACGGTCTTGGGTTGCGTATAGATATGAATTCTCTGATTGCTTTTTTCTTTTATCGTGAGCTGAGAGTTGTTGCTGTAATGATCTTGGTTCTGATTGGTGTGAGGCCTGATTGTGTCCTCGCGGGCAGCATCAGCATTACCACCTCTGCAGTCGTCCATTACTCGGAGGCTGAGATTCGGGTCGAACTGACAGTGAGTAATGTCGGTGCGGACAAGGCAGTCGATGTCAGTCCTGAGGTTAGATTTCAGGATACCGTATTTTCTGCCCCACTCACCCAAGAGTTGCTGCCAGGGAACTCACATCGTTTCGACCTTGCTATTCCCCATGTACCGCTCTCTCCAGGAGAGTACCCCTTATTTGTTGTTGTCCGCTTCCATGATACCAACGGCTTCCCTTTTTCTTCAATCTCCGTGGCTAATTTTGTGACCGACCAGCTGAAACGTCAGTCCGAATTGGTTGTGGAAGTCCCAAGCGGAACTTTTGTAGTGACAGATCAGGGGCAGCCGATGCGAGTAGGGATCAAAAACCTCGGGACATCAGACGTGCGCTGTCGAGTTCGGGTGATGCTCCCCATTGAGCTTGACACCCCGACTCCAGACCAGAGTGTGCTTTGTGCTGCAGGGCAATCCGGGGTTGTGACTTTTTTGCTTAGCAACCGCAACGCCATGGCCAACGCCACCTATCCTGTGGCCGTGGTTGCGGAGTATGATCGTGACGGAAGCCACTATACGAGTTCTGTCTATCAACAGGTGTCTGTTGCCGCCACTGCCCCATCAGCCTTTGCCTGGGTGTTTAACAGCAAGCAGGCCCTTCTTGCCGGGTTCACTGCGCTCTTGGTTTTGACCCTTATCGTGACTATCCGTGCCTTGCGTAGGGGATTGCCTGGTGATGCGGCAAATACTCTTTCTGGTAGGTCTGCTGCCCTTGCCCGAGTTATGGATGCCGCAGGTCTTTTGGTAATTTATGGTACGATCTGGGTCTTGTTCGATCCCCGTCTGCTGTTTGTCGATACCGTTCTTGTGGGCGGGGACTCTTCCAGTTGGCAGGCCGTTGCCCAGCATCTCTTTGATGTTTTGCTCCCTGCAGGTCGCCTCACCGGCTGGGATATGGGTAATTTCTGCGGCTATCCGAATTTTACCTTTTATTTTATCCCCCCCTTTCTTCTGGCGGCCCTTCCTGCCTATTTGTTTGGAATACCCCTCACCATCACGCTTAAGTGTGCCACCATGAGTGGGGTGTATCTGTTGCCGGTGTCGACTTATGTCGGGGTGCGGATGATGAAATATCGTTTCCCTGCGCCCCTTTTGGCTGCTGCGGCCTCGCTGGTGTTTGTACTCAACGAGGGGAATACCATGTTCGGCGGCAATATGTTGAGTACTCTGTCTGGGGAATTCTCCTATATGTTCACCTTTGCCCTGCTGCCTCTTTTCTTAGGGATGATGTGGCGAGGTGGTCAGGATGGCCGGGGCTGGATCGGCGGCGGATTACTCTTGGGTTTTATTGGCCTTTCTCATCTCTTCGTATTCATTCCGGCGGTTTTTGTTGTTATTGCGGTCTTCTGTCTTACCCGGCAGGGGCTCTTTGCCATCAAGACCAGTATTGTGGGATTTGGGGTGATGGCCTTTTGGCTCCTGCCTCTTCTTGCGTATCGTGATGGTCTGACTACCCCGGTCTATATGATCTGGCAGGATTTTGCCAACTGGCGCTATAGCGCCTGTGGTCTTGGGCTGATCTTTTCCGTTGCCACCCCGCTTGTCGCACTTTCTTCATTGAAGAGGGAGGGGGGCTTGGCCAGGTGGTGGCGTGTTGGCACTTTGTGTCTTCTGCTGCTGACGGCACTCACTTATGTTTATGTCCTGGGCAAGTTCGGTCTTTATGGCGAGAAGTTTTGGGGTACGGGGTTCAGCGCCCCCACTCCGACCGAAGCCCTTGTCCCCTGGCAGGTGGCACGTTGGATAGAGGTGGCCTTACTCCCGCTGGGGCTTTTTGGGGGTGGGGTGTTGGTGTGGACAGGGTTCAGAGCTGGGAAGACCGGCAGCGGCTGGCAAAGGTTTGTTGGCTGGCTTACCGCCTGTTTTGTGGGCTTCTGGCTTGCCGGTTGCGCTTATTTTGTCCTGGGGCTCATCGTTAAAGAAGGGGGGGGCGGTCTCTTCTTTTCCACCAGGCTTATTGGCAAGGGGCGATGGCTAGGCGTGGTCGCGGTTCTTTTTGTCCTTGGCTGGCTGCCATTCTGGCGCTCGGCCCGTGTGCGGTTGCTGAATTCGGCTCGGATGGAAGGGGATAATCGTCTTGGTATATTTTTGTTTCTGATCGGCGGATGTCTCGCTACCTATGGAGCTGCGCATTATCTCCAGATTCCAGATATCCGCTTTTTACCGCCTATACTTTTTGTTCTTCATCTACTGGTGTTTGTTCATCTCCCTGATCTTTGGTTTCGACGCGCCACGTTAGGAGAAAAAGGGTTCGGGGCGGCGACGCTGCTTTGTCTTGCCATCCTCGCCGCCTCTGTCATGGGTCAAATGGCATCGAGTTGGTATCGGGATAATAATCGGGGGTATGAGGCATTGGCCGGGTATGGTGATTTCATGCGGGTCAACAACTTCCTGCGCGACAGCTATCACGGCCAGTTTGACACCCCGCTGGCCGCGCCTCGTGTTGCTTACGAAAAGGCCGATGGCTATGGCATCTACGGTGGAGATCGTGCTTTTGAATCGCTTCCATACTTCTCGGGCCGACAGACCATGGAGGGTATCCATTACTCCTCTTCGCCCGCCAGCAAGTTCATGGCTTTTTTTCAAAGCGAATTCTCTCGTGATTTGAAAGAGCCTGTTCCTTATATTCTTTCGCGTATCCGTCCCGATATCCTGCCGGTGCATTGTGATCTTTATAATGTATCACAGTTTGTGGTCCGCACCGATATTGCCAAGCAGGCGTTCGATAAGTCTCTTTTTTTTCGCCGTGAATTTACCGCCGGATCCCTTGCCGTTTACCGTTACCTTGATTCGCAGGATGCCTTTGTTGCGGTGCCCGCAGTCAGGCCGGTGATGATCCCGGGCCGAGATTGGCTTCAGCAATTTTATCAGTGGTACCGGTCGCCAGAGAATAATGACGTGCTGTTGGTGGCAGGGGACTTGGTGACTGATCCGGAAGACCGGGCGGCCTTGCAAGAGGCGACGGCCTGGACGTCGGCTGATCTCTCCGTCTATCGGGGGCAGACCATGGCTCCGGCAGGCGTGAAGGCAAACCTTGATCATATGACCATTCGTTTTGAAACCGAACGTGTTGGGGAGCCGCACCTGGTCAAGGTTTCGTATTTCCCCAACTGGCGTGTTAAAGGCGCCAACGGGGTCTATCCGGTGAGCCCGCACTTGATGCTGGTGATTCCCAGACAGCATCAGGTGACACTCACCTATGAACGGAACTCGTGGGATTGGTTGGGTAATGGGATTACCTGGGGCACTTTGATGCTGATTCCTCTCTTTGTCATTGGCCGACGCCGGCGTCGGCCCTCCGCCAGCGTCACTGGCTCCAAGATTGAAAAGGCCTTGCTCTATCTTCGCGTGCCGGTGCTGGGGATCTTTTGTGCGGTGGCCGTTACGGCAGGTGTGAACGGAGTGATAGCGCGCAATCCGGCAGTACGCGTTTTTATCAGTGGCGTTGAGCATTTCAATGAGGCGGTCCGTCTTCGTGAACACTCTAATATCGAGGCCTCGAATCAAGAATTTCGTCGTGCTCTTGCCATCTTTGCCCCGCTGATTGAAAAACGGCGGACCATCGATCATCAGGATGTGATCAATGCCTTGTTGTTTGCCGGGATGAGTTATGAGAGTGTGGATGAGCTTGAAGAGGCCGAGCGGATGTACCGGTTGATTATTGATGAGTTTCCCTTCAGCCGCTATCTGGCGGAAGGGGAGGTGCGTATCGCCCAGCTCAGGAGAAGGACCTTTCAGCAACGTTTTGATGCCTTGATTGCCGGGATCAATGGCGGCCAACAGACTGATGTTGTCCATGAACTCTCTACCGTCTTTCTCCCGTTGGGAGAGTGTCTTGGCCATCTCAGACGGGCGCTGACGGCAGATCCTCAATCGACGTGGGGTGGTTATGGGCAGGAGGAATTGGAGCGAATTAAATCTGATCTGGTTGCCAAGGAAGGCGCTCTGCAAGCGGCTCTTGCTTCATTTGACGTGGAGGCGCGGGATAAAGCCATGGCTGTTTTTCGAGAGAACTTGCTCGATTGACTAGGGGCCTGTCGGACTTAGAGAATCGTAGCGAAAATTCGTGAAATCGTGACCAGATATTCATGAATTTGAGGCGAATAGCAGGGCTATTTAACGAAAATTCATGGGGATATGGGCCGGTTTCACGAATTTGCAGTAGATTTATGTCTAAGTCCGACAGGCTCCTAGAG
>VMSU01000032.1 GCA_013792005.1 Desulfobulbaceae bacterium | reverse complement strand
GTTGATCAAGGTCGGTCTCTTCACCGTGCGGGGAAGGAATCTGCCCTGAGGTAAACTTCTGAACCATCGCCAGAGTTCTACTCACCAAGTTACCTAGATCATTGGCAAGATCTGAGTTATAGCGTGCATCAATGGCCTCTGCAGAAAAGGAGGAATCAAGCCCGAAAGACATCTCCCTGAGCAGAAAATAGCGCACTGCATCGCCACCATACGAAGATACCAGATCCAGTGGCTTGATCACATTGCCGATGCTCTTCGACATCTTGGTATCGTTGACATTCCAATACCCATGAACATGCAACTTCGAGTAAGGACCGACCCTCATAGCCTGAAGCATGGTCGGCCAATAAATGGCGTGAGGCTTGAGGATATCCTTGGCCACCACATGCTCTGACACCGGCCAGAAACGAGAAAAATCAGGACTCGACTCCCCATCGGGTCGATAGCCAATACCGCTCAGATAGTTGATCAGAGCATCGAACCAGACATAAGTGACAAAATTCTGGTCAAAGGGCAGAGGAATACCCCAGGTCAAACGCGCTGTTGGCCGGGAGATACATAGATCTTCCAGGGGCTCGCTCAAAAAAGAAAGGACCTCATTACGATAACGCTCCGGAGTGATAAATCCCGGATTAGCGTTGATATGCTCCAGCAGCCACTGCTGATACCGGCTCATCTTAAAAAAATAATTTTGCTCGGTGATGGCTGTCGGCGCCTTCTGGTGATCAGGGCAGAGTCCTCCCACCAGTTCCTTTTCGGTCAGAAACCGCTCGCAGCCCTGGCAATAGAGCCCCGCATATTCACTCAGAACGATATCGCCCTGGTCATACAATTTTTGCAACACTGCCTGCACCACCTGCTTATGGGCGGGATCAGTGGTGCGAATAAAGGTATCGAAACTGATCTGCAGCGGCCCCGTCACTTGCCGAAACATCCCGCTGATCCTGTCGGCATACTCCTGGGGAGTAACGCCTGCAGCAGCGGCCGCGGCAGCAATCTTGTCACCATGCTCATCCGTTCCAGTCTGGAACCGGACCTCATGCCCTGCCAGACGCTGAAATCGACTGTAGGTGTCAGCGACAATGGTGGTATAGGCATGCCCCAAATGGGGCTCGGCATTAACATAAAAAATCGGGGTTGTTACATACACTGTCATGGCGTCTTTCCTTTTTTCGACCCCCGGGATCTCCGTGAACGATGCGACTTACCCCCACTGGGCTTTGCCCCTTCAGTCCTGGCTGGCTCGGGTTTTCCTCCCTGAGGCTTTTCGCCTGGGGTCCTACCGGCAAGAGGCTTTTGGGACTGGGGAGATTTACCCAGCGCCGGCTGTTTAGCGCGAGGATGGTGTTTGCCGGATGACGATAGCTTTCCCGCCGGGGCAGCTATTGACGCTGGAGTTTTTGCGTCCACGGGTGGGGCAGTAGGCTTTTTCGCCTCTTGACGATCTTCAGAAGGCAGTTTCTCCTTGACTGCCGAAATCCCCTTTTCCCATTCATCACGGGTTAACACCCTGGTATCTCCTGGAGTATCAACTGATGTCACGGTCACCTTACCATCTAAGGTCTTACACTGGGTGACCTTAAACGGCCGCTCCTCAAAAGTGATGACCCGGCCAACCTTAGGCATCCCCTTTTTCAGCGCCTTATAGGTCTCGTACTCATGGGTCAAACAGCAGAGCAAGCGATTACAGACACCCGATATTTTGGCCGGATTTAAAGGCAGATCCTGTTCCTTGGCCATCTTGATCGAAACAGGGGAAAAATCTTTCATAAACAGACCACAACATAATTCCCGGCCACAGCAGCCAATACCACCCAGCATCTGAGTTTCATGCCGAACTCCAATCTGCCGCATCTCTACCCGGGTACGGAACTCTTGAACCAAGGACTTGACCAAATCACGAAAATCCACTCGTGTCTCAGCGCTAAAATAGAAGATAACCTTGCTGCCATTAAAGAAGCGCTCCACCTGAAGCAGTTTCATTTCCAAACCTAAATCCTGAATTCTTCGCTGGCAATAGGTCTTTGCCTCTGTTTCACGCTGAATTAAATTATGATACCGAGAGACTTCATCATTATTGGCTCTCCTGAGAATAGGCAACAAGTCTGCCTTTTTTCCAGGATTAATCGGAGTCAGTTCAATCCCACTGCCACAAACATAAGCAGGTTCCAGCCCATGATCAGTGTGGACCATAACAAGCTCGCCGGCGACCAAGTCCAAAATTTTTGAAGAGGCTGCCTTAGGCTGCAGCTTTTTCCTGAAACTGAGATGATATAACTTCAACTGTTCCGTTGCCGCTGCTATCTCCGGCAAATCGCTCTCAACAACCTCTTCCTTAGGTTCATCCATATATCAACACCTTAAACAATATCTTTGCCTTCAACTACGGGGGTAATCAGCATCTATAACTGCACGAACTTCCAAAACAAAACCTCACAGACAAACGCCCGGTTACAGTTGTGACGCAACTGCTTCTGCGCTTGCCGGATCATGGTAAGCCGCTCGCCGAGCTGCGAAAAATTCCACCTTCGGCCAGCCTCATCACCAAGATGACACAAATCCTGGTTGACCAGGGCCTCGACTGGTCCACCAGCCCCTTGTACCATCAAATCCTTCACCCAAAAGATCAACAGCTCCAGCAAGTTCTCCAATTCATCTTTGGCCACGGCAGCCCGCTCGGCCAAGGCAAAGACCCGCTCCACCGCCCCAGACTGGGCAGGTGTGATTCCAGTCAACCCCTCGGCGATACTCTTCCGAACCTCAAGCAGCTCAGTGCTAGCCAACTCCATTGCCCTGCCAAGACTGCCCTCAGCAATGGAGGCCAGAGTGCGTGCTCGCTCAGCAGACACATCACCTGAGACCAACAAGGCCGCTGCCACAATATCGAAGGCTAAGGGATAAAAAGGGACCACCTGACACCGAGAAACAATGGTGGGTAAAATACCCGCAGCCTCAACTGCGGTCAAGATAAAGACAGTCTGGGCAGGAGGCTCTTCCAAGGTTTTGAGCAGACTGTTTGCCACTTCCGCCCGAGCCATGGTCAGGTGGATATCAGCGAGCAGCACTACACGCCAACCTCCCTCCACCGGCGGATAGGACAATTCCTTTTTTAATGCCCGGATCTGATCGATTTTGATCTGAACGCCATCCGGCTCAATCACCAAAAAATCGGGATGATTTCCCGAAGCTATCTTTCGACAGGACGGGCACTGGCCGCAACTATCGTCCCGATCTTCGACCCCCAGACAGAGAAGGAAGGCAGCATAAGCCCTGGCAGTCATCTTCTTCCCTACCCCGGCAGGCCCCTGGAACATATAGGCATGACTGATCTTACGACGTTCAGAGGCAAGGCGTAACAATCGCTTGGCCTTATCTTGTCCTGCGATATCATAAAACCGGATCAGGGCCATGGCGCTAACCCCAAAGTGAGGGTTGACGCTGCCCCTCCTCTGTCTGAACGGTCTCGGACTCGGACCTCTCATCACTCTGAGCCGGATGACCGGTGACAAAGAGGAACCGCGCCATATTCCGCTGATACTCCGTAAACTGATACTCCCCGACAGGTGTTTGACTACTCAACCGATCGAGATAATTCATCTTGGCATCAAGATCGTCAAGAAAATTCAAAACAAAGGCTTCACGAATCATCGGCAATACAGGCGAGCCAAACTCATGACTCCCATGATGGCTAACCACCAGATGCTTAATCATAGTCGCGGTGCGCTCGGGGAAATCACGCAATCCGGATAACTTCTGCTGAATAATATCCAGGGCAATCGTCATATGTCCAAGCAACCTGCCCTGCTCGGAATAATCGAAAGGCGGCACGTCAAATGAAAATTCTTTAATCTTGCCCAGGTCATGGAGAATGGCCCCGGCCAACAACAACGACTTATTAAGCGCCGGATAAAGAACACACACCGAACAGGCCAGACGGCACAACCCCAAGGTATGCTCAAGGAGCCCACCGATATAGGCGTGATGCATGGTCTTCGCCGCCGGAGCCGTTCTGAATGCTGCCCATAAAGGTTGATCCTTGACTATGGCCTGCAAGAGTCTCCGGATATCCTTATCTTCAATTTTCTTAATCAGGGCAATGAGTTCAGCGGCCATCACCTCGATATCAGCCGACGTCGCAGGAATAAACAGCCCCCAGTCCGCACCTTCAACAATTATGCCTTCAACGCCGTTCACACTCAGCTGCAGGACTCCTTTATACGACTGAGCCCGGCCACTGATCATCACCACTGACCCACCAGGACAGACAGAGGCCAGCCGTTCGGCATTATCCCAGACCCTGCCCAAAATCTCTCCTGTCCGATCCATCAACTCAAGAGTTAAAAACGGTTTGCCGGCTTTGGTTTCGGACAAACGCGCCATTTTAACCAGAAAGAGACCCTTTACCTCCTGGTTATCCTGGATATCGGTAACAAAAAGATTTTTTTCAAGAGTCATGGAACATCACATGTGCCAAATTAACATTGAGTTGCAGCCTGACAATCTACCCCAAATTACGATAATTATATGGATTACATCGTGCTAATGTTGACAATCTCGCAAAAAGTCCGGGAATGGCTAAGCAAAAGGTGCGATATACAAGGAGCGGGGTGTGTTTTGTGAGTGAGGCCATACATATGGTATGCCGAACGAGCAAAACCGCCACGCAATTCAGTTCAATCCCCGCTGGTGTTGGACGGGGACGCAGTAGATCGCACTTTTTGCGACGCCATCAATGTTCCCCTGCAACCAAGAGCTGGTTAGGACACAAAAGATCAGCACGCAAGGCTAATACATATAAACCATATATGCCAATATGGAAACGGAAGATAATGGACTTCTCCCCGGAAAAGAATTTTACCGAGAAAAATATTGAAATTCATAGTATGATACTAACTGATTCAATAGGGCAACCCACCTGAGTCCTTAACTTAAGTTTATGCTGCCGGCAAATGATCCTCTCTTCCACCATGTCCCCGGCACCGAAGACATTCGCATCACCGTCAATGGCAATCCATGCAACCAACAACACCCGGCCACCCCTCAATTCATAACGAAGCCTACCTCTTGGACCTACTCAAGGCCCATGGCCTGCTCACAGCACAACAGATAGAGCAGATCACCATCAAGAAGCATCAACAACGGACCAAATTGCTCCGCCAGCAGCAAACGACCAACAAGCAAAGGACCACCCCTCCGGACTTAATCGATATTATCGTCTCCCTACACTTTGACATTAAGGCGTCACCGGGACAGGAGCTAACCGAAGAGACCATCATCCGCCAGGTCGGTAAAGACCAAAACCTGCCATTCAAGAAACTCGACCCCCTGGAACTTGATCTAAAGACGGTCACCAAGACCATCCCCCAACCCTTTGCCTTAAAGCATCTGCTCTTACCCTTTGCGATCAAAAACGGCGTCCTGGACGTAGCCATCTATGACCCAGCAAATATCCAACTGTTGCAGGATATCGAACGAGCCAACCAAATCAAAATTCAGCCTCACCTCACCACCAAGAGTGATATCCAGAAAATCCTAGGCGAATTTTTCGGGTTCCAGTCCTCGATCTCAGCTGCTGAGACCAACCTCAAAGGCCCGGAAGTTGACTTGGGCAACCTCGAACAGTATGTCAACATCTCCTCGTCAGCTGAGATCGCCTCCTCGGACCAACACATCAAGGGAGCAGTAGATCATCTTTTTAATTACGCCTTTGAACAGCGGGCAAGTGATA
Source organism: Desulfobulbaceae bacterium (assembly GCA_013792005.1). Taxonomy (NCBI): domain Bacteria; kingdom Pseudomonadati; phylum Thermodesulfobacteriota; class Desulfobulbia; order Desulfobulbales; family Desulfobulbaceae; species Desulfobulbaceae bacterium. Next base: position 27,507 of record VMSU01000032.1, on the reverse strand, counting down.
TCCACATCGAACCAAAACGTAACACCAGCGTCATCCGGCTACGGATCGACGGAGTCCTGCACACCATCTACAATCTGCCCAAGGTAGTGCACCCTGCCCTCATTTCCCGGATCAAATCCCTGTCAAGGCTTGATATTGCCGAAAAACGACGCCCGCAGGACGGCAGGATCAAAGTCAACCGCAGCGGAGATGAAGCAGAGATCCGGGTATCCACAGTCCCGGTAGCTTTTGGCGAAAAGGCGGTACTCCGAATTCTTGACCCCCACATTCTATTCCAGGATCTCACCCATATCGGCTTTTCCGCTCATGATCTTGCCATTTACCAGGACTTCATCTCTGCCCCTCATGGACTGGTACTGGTCACCGGCCCCACCGGCAGTGGCAAATCGACAACACTGTATTCCACCCTCAAGAACATCGCCACCCCCGAAAAAAACATCATTACTGTCGAAGACCCGGTGGAGATGATTCATGAGGAGTTCAACCAGATTTCGGTGCAAAGCTCAGCCGATGTAACGTTTTCAACCATCCTGCGCAACATCCTCCGTCAAGACCCGGATATCATCATGATCGGTGAGATCCGCGACCTTGACACCGCCCACTATGCCGTCCAGGCAGCGCTAACCGGACATTTAGTCTTCTCTACCCTGCACACTAACGACGCCGTATCGAGCATCACTCGGCTGACCGATCTCGGCCTGCAGCCGTTCTTAATTGCCTCAACCCTGCTCGGAGCCATGGCTCAACGCCTGGTGAGAACCATTTGCCCTCACTGTATCGAGGACTTTATCATTGATGCCAGTGAACTCGGCGGCTTCGGATTCCCATCCCCCCCCAGCGGTCCCCTAACTCTGAAACGGGGCAAGGGGTGCCAGCAATGCCGGGGGACAGGGTACCTTGGGCGCTGCGGCATCTTCGAAATCTTCCCCATGAGTGAATCAATCAAGCAAATGACCAGCATCAACGCCCCAGTGTCAGAAATCAGGACCATGGCCATCCGCGAAGGGATGACTCCGCTGATGACCGATGCCTGGCAAAAAATCACAAAGGGCATCACGACTTACGAGGAAGCTATCAGGATCACTGGATCCTGTTGAGAGCACATGTTATGACCAAACATCCCAAGAAAACACCAACACCCGGCAAAGTTATTGGTTCCAACAGAAAGGCAACCCATGACTTTTTCATTGAAGAAACCATCGAGGCAGGCATTTCCCTTCTTGGCCCGGAAGTCAAATCCCTGCGTGAGGGCAAGACCAATCTCGGTGATGGCTACGCCAAAATCGTCAAAGACGAGGTCTTCCTCTATAATGTGCACATCACACCTTACGCCTTCACTACCAACTCAGCTCCTGACCCGATGAGGCCACGCAAACTCTTACTTCGCAGAAGCGAGATCAAGAAATTAATCGGCAAGGTCAAGGAAAAGGGGGTTGCCTTAATCCCTTTAAGGATATACTTTAAGGCTAACGGCAAGGCCAAGGTGGCGTTAGGTCTGGCCCGCGGTAAAAAACTCTACGACAAACGCGATTCCATCAAACAGCGGGAAAACGATCGGGAGTTGAACCGACTCAACAAAGGCAACAGATTCAGTAAGTAAACAAGATCGATATTGCCGGTTACATCACACAAACTTAACACTATGGGGGCGAAACGGTTTCGACGGGGGTACATAAGCCCAGGCTGCATGCCGAGTTCTCTTCACACTCGTTAAACAGGTTGAACATAAACACAGTCGCAGACGACTATAATTACGCCGTAGCAGCTTAATCACTGCTACCGTCTTCTCTTGCCCTCTCCCATGGGGTGGGATGCGGACGCCGACTTCATGGGATAGCCTCCCGGTGCTCCTGCCGCCGCCTGGCGAAACTTAGCTGGATAGCGCTAAAAGCCTTTTGGTCCTGGAAGGGCTGAGGCGCGATAAGCAATTAATCAGGAACACGCATGTAGACGCTTGAGGGGGAGTATTTTCGGACCCGGGTTCAACTCCCGGCGCCTCCACCAATCAATTTTAAACAAACCGATCCTGTTGCCGAGTCCGGCACGCGGGATCGGTTTTTATCTTTTTATAAATTAGAGACTTACGTCGAGTTGAGCATTCAGCCGAATGCTTCTAAATCGCTCCCGTTTCGGGAAATTTCCTTCTTCTCTCTTCTCTGTTGCCACTTTGTTCTCCGTTTTCTCAGCTGCTGTTTCCAACTCAAGTCCAGCGGGAGCCTGGTTGGCGGAAGCCTGTGTCTGCTCCGCTATTTCCGCCTGATACTGCCGAAACGCCTCAGTAATACCGTCAAACAAATCATTAATATCCATCAGGTTCTCCTGTGTTCTGGTTTCTCTGCACCTTACTTGCCGGAGAAACAGAGAACGTGTCGGGATTTACCCACACTTTTTTGAATCTTCCTCATTTGGTATTACTTACCGTCCAGTATCCGGGTCTATCGGACTGTCGAACGACTTGATCAGGCCCGTTTGGCTGTACCATTATAACCTTGGCCATAATGCGGAACGGATTGCCTCCGGCAAATGGCGCCAAAAGTGCAGAAATGGTATTTTTGCAAATTGTGGTTGACAAACATCTCGCATATTCACATATTATGCAGAAATAACATTACAGCATATTGCAAGGTGATTAAATGAAGATGAAAATAAAAAAAATGGCAACCGTGCAGATGGGATATTCGTTCAGGTCTCGTCTCGAAGCCTCTGAAGATGGCGGAGTTGCAGTTATTCAGATGAAGGATCTTCTGGATGACAACACGGTCGGCTGTGATGATTTGGTCAGAATCAATATGGAGGCCATGAAAGAGCACCACCTCGCGCAAAGAGGCGATCTGGTATTCAGGTCTCGCGGTCATGTGACCACAGCAGCGGTTCTTCTTGAAGATCCGGGCAAGGCAGTTGTCGCCGCTCCTTTATTAAGGATAAGGGTGACCAAGCCGGACAAGATTTTGCCCGAGTATCTGAACTGGTACATCAGCCAGCGGGATGCGCAGATTTTTTTGACCAGCCGGGCCAAGGGGACGGTTCAGAAAATGATCAGCAAGCAGGCAATTGAAGATCTGGAGGTGGCGCTGCCAAGCCTGGAAAAGCAGAAAAACATCGTAGAGCTGGCCACGCTTATCGCGAGAGAACAAACCCTGCTTCATACGCTGGCCGACAAGCGGGAACAATACATTTCAACACTGCTAATGCAGTTTGCAAAAGGAACCACGAATGGACACGAATAAACACGAATTATTACTGAAAGATGAGGTGTATCAGATTGTGGGTTGTGCCATGGAGATATTGAACACGCTTGGGCATGGCTTGCTGGAAAAACCATATGAAAATGCATTGGTCGTTGAGTTTGGATTGAAAGGTATTCCCTACAAGCAACAAGCTCGTTTCCCGGTCATCTACAAAACCATTCAGGTTGGAGAATACATTCCCGACCTGATCGCCTTTGATCAGATTGTGATAGATGCCAAAATCATCGAAGCGATCGGCAACAATGAAAGAGCACAATTAATCAATTATCTCAAAATAACGGGTCTGCGAGTCGGGCTATTACTGAATTTTAAGCATGCAAAACTGGAATGGGAGCGAATTGTTCTCTAACCCCATTCGTGAAAATTAGTGTCCATTCGTGGTTAAAAATTATTAAGGAGCATCATTATGAACAAGATTGATCAGAAAGACATTAACAACGCGGCATGGGCGGCGTGTGACACCTTCCGGGGCGTTGTTGATCCGGCGCAGTACAAAGACTACATCCTCGTGATGCTGTTTTTGAAATACATCTCTGATGTATGGCAGGACCACTACGAAGAGTATCAGAAGCAGTATGGCGATGACGATGTCCGTATCCGCCGCAAGCTCGAGCGTGAACGTTTTGTTCTCCCGCAGGTGTTACTCACCGAAAAGAATGAAAAGACCGGCGAAGAGACGGTTCTGGATGAATTCCCCGCCACCTATTACAGCCTGTATGAACGCCGGTCCGCCGCCAACATCGGTGAGCTGATCAACATCGTTCTCGACCATATTGAAGAGAGCAACAAGGCCAAATTGGAAGGCGTATTCCGTAATATCGACTTCAACAGCGAGGTTAACCTCGGGCGGACGAAAGATCGCAATAAGCGCCTTAAAACCTTGCTGGAAGATTTTAACAAGCCACAGCTTAGCATGAAGCCCAGCCTCGTTTCCGAGGATGTCATCGGGAACACCTACATCTACCTGATTGAGCGCTTTGCCTCCGACTCCGGAAAGAAGGCCGGAGAGTTCTTTACCCCGCTGAAGGTGACTGAGCTGGTGGCCAAGCTGGCAGGACCCAAACCGGGCGATCGTATTTGTGACCCGGCCTGCGGATCGGGCGGCCTTTTGGTTCAGGCTGCTGCCGAAGTCGCTAAACAAGCGGGTAGCGATGTACAGGCAGGTCGCAACTTTGCCCTCTTTGGACAGGAGTCCAACGGCAGCACATGGGCGCTCTGCCGGATGAACATGTTCCTGCACAGCTTTGACAGCGCCCGGGTTGAGTGGTGCGACACCCTGAACAGTCCGCTGCTGGTGAAAAATGACCGGCTCATGAAATTCAACTGCGTGGTGGCCAATCCACCGTTTTCGCTGGATAAATGGGGTGCCGAGAATGCCGAGAGCGATCAGTACAATCGCTTCTGGCGCGGCGTCCCGCCCAAGAGCAAAGGCGACTGGGCCTTCATCAGCCACATGGTGGAAACCGCCCTTGAAAAGCAAGGCCGTGTTGCTGTGGTGGTTCCCCATGGCGTGTTGTTCCGAGGGGCAGCCGAAGGACGTATCCGCGAGAAAATGATCGAGGAAAACCTGTTGGACGCCGTGATCGGCTTGCCGGGCAATCTGTTTCCGACCACCAATATCCCGGTGGCGATTCTGGTTTTTGACCGCTCCCGTGAAAAAGGCGGCGTTCGAGAAGAATGCAAGAACGTCTTCTTTGTCGATGCCAGCCGCGAGTTTGTCTCGAATAAGAATCAGAACACCCTCTCAGAGGCGCATCTGGCCAAAATCATGGAGACCTACGCCGCCCGGGCTGAAGAAGAAAAATACGCCCATGTGGCCGAGTTCGCCGAGATCAAGGAAAACGACTTCAACCTCAATATTCCCCGCTATGTGGACACCTTTGAAGAGGAAGAGGAAATCGACATCGACGCGGTGCAGGTGGAAATTGATGATCTGGAAAAAGAGCTGGCAGAAGTCCGCAAGCAGATGGCAGAAAAATTACAGCAGATTCAGATGTAACCATGAATGCACACCAAATTACACGAATACAGTCGAACCATTTTCCTGACGTCAGGAAAATGGTCAGTGCGGGAGGCTGGTCATGAGTAATAAAAACATAGAAAAGCGGCATCATCAGACGTTTGAGAATATCAAACAGACCGGAAATGACGGTTCAGAGTTCTGGCTGGCAAGACGGCTTGGCAAGATACTGGATTATGCGGAGTTCAGAAATTTTCTGCCGGTGATTGAAAAGGCCAAAAAGGCCTGTGCCAACAGTGACCAGCCGGTGTCGGATCATTTCGTGGAGATGCACGAGATGGTCCTGATTGGCTCCGGGGCTGAACGCAAGATGGAGTCCTACGCCCTCTCCCGCTACGCCTGTTACCTGATCGTCCAGAATGGCGACCCATCCAAACCGGTCATTGCCAACGGACAGACCTATTTCGCCATCCAGACCCGACGTCAGGAACTATCCGACAATGAAGCCTTTCAGCGCCTGAAAGAGGATGAAAAGCGGCTGTTTCTCCGCAATGAGATGAAGGAGCACAACAAAATGCTGGTCGAAGCTGCGCAGCAGGCCGGTGTGGAATCCAATCTGGATTTTGCCATCTTCCAGAACCACGGTTACAAGGGACTTTACGGCGGATTGGATGCCAAGGGTATTCATCAGCATAAAGGGCTGAAAAAGAGCCAGCAGATTTTGGATAACATGGGCAGCACAGAACTGGCCGCCAACCTCTTTCGTGCCACACAAACCGAAGAAAAACTCCGCCGGGAAAATATTCAGGGCAAAACCAAAGCCAATACAACCCATTTTGAGGTCGGTAAGAAAGTGCGTCAGACCATCGAAGAGCTGGGCGGCACCATGCCGGAAGACCTGCCAACACCGGATGAAGATCTGAAGAAGCTGGAACGGCAGACGAAGAAACAGTTGGGAGGTAACCACGAATGAACACGAATTTACACCAATGGTTTAGGGAGCCACGAAAGGCACGAAATTCACAAAAATGTTTTAAACCTATCGAATTCGAGGGGTTTAGAAAATGGGGATTATCAAATGGATAAAAATACGATTACCAAACTGACAATCTCATTTGATGCTCTCGTTCGCCAGATTCCTGATGAATCAACAGAGTTTTGGTATGCAAGAGAGATTATGATAACTCTCGGGTATGACCGATGGGAAAATTTCAGCAAAGTCATCCACAAAGCATCCATTGCTTGTGAGACCTCAGGCGGGGTGGTTGCCAACCATTTTCGTGGCGTCACGAAAATGGTCCAGATCGGTTCCGGGGCGGAGCGTCCGGTTGAGGACATCATGCTCACCCGTTATGCCTGTTACCTGATTGCCCAGAACGGCGACCCTCGCAAGGAAGCCATTGCCTTTGCCCAGACCTATTTCGCGGTGCAGACACGAAAACAGGAGCTGATTGAAGAACGGCTGCGCTTGCAAGAACGCCTTCAGGCCAGGCAGAAATTGACCGAATCGGAAACGGAACTTTCTCGAAATATTTATGAGCGAGGTGTCGATGATCAGGGCTTCGGGCGAATCCGTTCCAAAGGTGATGCTGCCCTGTTCGGCGGAAATACCACCGCCCGGATGAAAGACAAACTTGCCATACCTTCCAATCGCCCCTTAGCAGACTTTCTACCAACCGTGACCATTGCAGCGAAAAATCTGGCAACGGAAATCACCAATCACAATGTCCGCCAGAATGATCTGCAAGGTGAACCTGCAATCACCGGCGAACATGTTCAAAACAACACCAGCGTCCGCAATATGCTGGATGAGCGCGGCATTAAACCGGAAGAACTGCCTCCCGAAGGACAGACAAATTGCCTAGTATTGGAAGTGGAAAGATGAACAAGCAAGAGCTTGCGCCAATGGAAAATCTTCAAAAAATGATTTTCACCGTTCGAGGAATTCAGGTGATGCTCGACCAGGATTTGGCAACCGTCTACGGAGTTGAAACCAGAGTGCTCAACCAAGCCGTTAAACGAAATATTGATCGTTTCCCTGAAGCTTTCAGGTTTCAGATCACAGTGGAGGAGAAACAACAACTGGTCGCAAATTGCGACCGGTCCGACTTAAGATCACAAATTGTGACTTCAAGTGGGCACGGAGGTAGAAGGTACCTTCCCTATGTCTTCACCGAACAGGGGGTGTCCATGCTTTCCGCCGTTCTGCGAAGTGAAACCGCCATTAAAGCCAGTATTCAGATTATCAATGCCTTTGTAGAAATGCGGCGATTTCTCCAGCATAACGCCAATGTTTTTGCCCGACTGGATTCGGTAGAGCGTCGGCAGATCACCTTTGAATCCGCTACAGAAAAGAATTTCGAGAAAATATTTCATGCTTTGGAAGCTGGAGAATTGCCCAAGCAGGGAATCTTCTATGATGGACAGGTTTATGACGCCTACGTCTTTTTCGCAGATCTCATCAGCAAGGCAAAGAGTAGTCTGGTTCTCATTGACAATTATGTCGATGATTCTGTCCTGACGCTTCTCGGCAAACGCAAAAAAGGCGTGCAGGCAACCGTATATAGTAAAACCATTTCAAAACAGCTTGCTTTGGATCTAAAAAAACACAATGAACAATACCCGCCAATAATTATTGAAGTTTTCAAAAAAGCACACGACCGCTTCCTGATTATTGATGAAGAGGAAATTTACCACATTGGAGCGTCTTTAAAAGATCTCGGCAAAAAGTGGTTTGCCTTCTCAAAATTTGAAGTTGGAGCGGTTGAGATGCTTAAAAAGCTGGGAGGAAGCCACGAATGAACACGAATTTACACCAATATTTTTTGGAACCGCGAAAGGCGCGAAATACACGAAAAGTTAGCGACTTGCTTTCGCGATTTTCGCGTGTTTCGCGGTTGAAAATGAATTCAGCACTTAGCCCTCATACCTCATCATTCGGCGAAGCCGCTTGGCTCAAGGAGATTCAGCGATGAGTGTTAAGCATAAACGGGTTGTTCTTGGAGACATCGCAGACATTTCTTCAGGCGGCACACCTTCACGGACAAACCCTGCATACTGGGATGGCAATGTACCATGGGTAAAGACAACGCAAATTCAGAACTGCATCATAAATAAGCAAGATATAGATGAATGGATCACGGAAGAGGGATTGAAAAAATCATCAGCAAAGATGGTTCCCCAAAATACAATTCTTCTCGGTATGATCGGACAGGGAAAGACACGTGGCCAAGTCGGGTATTTGAATTTTGAAGCCTGCACAAACCAGAATGCCGCAACGATCGTTTGTGGCGAGCAATGCGACAGCTGGTACATTTTCCAGTATTTGCTGTTCAATTACACAAATATCAGAGCGTTAAGCAATAGTAGTGGACAGGGGAACCTAAACCTTGGCTTGGTTGGAATTATTCCGGTTCTTCTCCCTCCACTTCCCGAACAAAAGGCCATTGCCGATCTGCTGTCCACCTGGGATGAGGCCATCGAGAAAACCGAACGGTTGATTCAGGCGAAAGAAGCCCGCTTAAAGGGCCAGATTCAAAAACTGATTAGCCAGCGGTGCGATACCTGGCCCCATATCAAACCGAAGAAAATATTCGACACGATAACAGAAAAGAATTTTCCCGATGAGGAGCTTCTGTCGGTTACCCAAGATCGTGGCGTTATTCCTCGCAGCATGTTGGAAGGCCGAGTCATGTCACCCGATGGTACGACAGCCAGCTATAAACTCATAAAGCATGGAGATTTTGCGATAAGTCTTCGTTCATTCCAGGGAGGCATTGAATACTCGAATTACCAAGGGATCATCAGCCCTGCGTATACCGTGTTGAGACCGAAAATTGAATTGAACAGTGACTTTTACCGGCTATTTTTTAAGTCCTACATCTTCATTGAGAAGTACTTGAACCTCGCCGTAATCGGTATCCGGGACGGGAAACAGATAAGCATACCAGATTTCCTGAGCATTAAGATTCCAGTTCCTCCTCTCGAAGAACAAAAAGAAATTGCTGAAACTCTGTCCGTTTGCCAGCAGGAAATCGAACTACTGAAACAGCTCGCAGATAAATACAAAAACCAGAAACGCGGACTGATGCAGAAAATGCTGACGGGCGAGTGGCGGGTAAAACCTGAAATCGTTAAGCAATACATGGAGGCGTAATCATGAAAATATCACAGATTTAAATATCAAACTTTCGTGGTTACAAAGATGAAACCACTATTGATTTCAACAATCTGACTGTATTCGTTGGGAAAAATGATGTGGGAAAATCAACGGTGCTTGAGGCTCTTGATGTGTTCTTTAATGATGGCAAAGGAGTCATAAAACTGGATAAGGAAGATATCAACAAACAAGGGCTTGCAGAGGGAAATAATGATATCTGCATTGCTGTCGTTTTTGAGGATTTGCCGGTCAGCTTGGTGATTGACAGCACAAACGGAACGACGCTTCAAGATGAATATCTCTTAAATAGTCGCAGCAAGCTGGAGATCGTCAAAATCTACCCGAATGCTGGCAAGGAAAAAGTGTCTGTAAAGGCAAACCATCCCTCTAATCCAGCCTGCGCAGACCTTCTTCTAAAAAAGCAGAAGGACTTGCAGTCGATCATTAAAAAAGACTCGATTACCTGTGATGATGAAAAGAAAAATGCCGTCATGCGCAAAGCCATTTGGGCGCATTATTCGGACAATCTTCAACTTAGCGAAGTTACAATAGATGTAACCAAAGAAGACGCTAAGAATATTTGGGACCAGCTCAAAAACTACATGCCGCTGTATTCTCTCTTTCAATCTGATCGAAAGAACAGTGATGGTGACAGCGAGATACAAGACCCGATGAAGTGGGCTGTTCAAGAAATCTTGAAGGACGCAAGTATTCAATCTTCGCTCAAGCAAATAGCGACAGAAGTTGGTTCTAAACTTAAAGAGGTAGCTGATCGGACGTTGGAAAAACTGAAAGAGATGAATCCGGAAATTGCCAACAGCCTGAATCCCGTCATTCCTTTGGTTGAAAGCCTAAAATGGGCAGACGTTTTCAAGAATGTCTCTATTTCAGGGGATGAAGATATTCCGATAAATAAGCGTGGAAGCGGTGTGAAAAGGCTTGTTCTACTAAACTTTTTCAGGGCTGAGGCAGAGAGAAGAAGAAGTGAAAAAAATGTTTCTGATATTATTTACGCAATTGAGGAGCCAGAAACATCTCAGCACCCTGATCATCAGAAAAAACTCATTGATGCTTTCATTGAACTGTCGAAGAGCCAACACACTCAAATCATTTTGACGACTCATAGCCCTGCGATTGTCAAAATGTTGAATTTTGAGCACCTGAAGCTGATCAAAGGGAGTCAGGCCAAAGAGATTGTAAATATTGAAAAGCATAATTTGCCTTATCCCTCACTTAACGAAGTAAACTTCCTTGCCTTCAACGAATCTGACGATGGTTATCACAATGAATTGTATGGCTACATTGAAAGTGAAGGGTGGCTAACTGACTACAAAAACGGCAAGCCTAATCGTGCTTACAAAAAAGAGCGGAACGGAAGTGTTTCGGAAATACAGATAATTTCGAGTGAATATATCCGACACCAAATTCATCATCCTGAAAACACTCAAAACCAGAGATTCACAACCAATGAATTAGGACAATCCATAGGTGAAATGCGAACCTTTATCATTAGAAAACAAAATGTTTAGCCTGTTCCTCCCGTGCCCTTCCGTGTCTTCCGTGGTTCAACCATTGGTGTGCATTCGTGGTTCCAAAACGGCTTCGCCGAATGATGAGGTATGAGTTATGAATGATGATTTAAAAGCCAAAGATGGAAATATGGAAGAACCCAAAGGACAGTTTTTGGTCTATCAGGCTGAAGACGGCAAACTGAAGCTGGATGTTCGGTTTGAGGATGAGTCTGTCTGGCTTTCTCAGGGGTTAATGGCAGAGCTTTTTCAGAAGGATGTTCGAACCATAAGTGAGCATATTCAGAATATTTATGAAGAAAGAGAGCTGACTCCAGAGGCAACTATCCGGAAATTCCGGATAGTTCGAATGGAGGGGAATCGACAAGTTGCCCGAATGGTGGACTTCTACAATCTGGACATGATTATCTCCGTCGGCTATCGGGTTAAAAGCCATGTGGCGACTCGTTTCCGCATCTGGGCAACCCAGCAACTGACAGAATTTATTAAGAAGGGTTTTTTGCTGGATGATGAGCGACTGAAAAACCCCGATCAGCCCTTTGACTATTTTGAAGAGCTTGAACGGCGCATTCAGGATATTCGCACTTCGGAGCGTCGTTTTTATCAGAAAATTACTGATATCTATGCGACCAGTATCGACTATGACCCAACCCTGGACATCAGCATTGAATTCTTCAAAACCGTTCAGAACAAAATGCACTGGGCCATCACCGGCCAGACGGCGGCGGAGATCATTCATTCCAGAGCGGATGCCGACAAGCCGAACATGGGTCTCACCAATTACCGTGGTGCAAAAGTCCGCAAACAGGATGTGCCTATTGCCAAAAATTATCTGAATGAGGATGAATTGGCGGCACTGAATAATCTGGTTGAACAATATCTGATTTTTGCACAGGGACAGGCCATGCGTCGTATCCCGATGTATATGAGCCACTGGATTAAAAAGCTGGACAGCTTTATGACGCTAAACGACCGCGACATTCTCACCCATGCCGGTAAAATCTCCCATGAGATGGCGAAGCAATTGGCAGAATACGAATACGAGAAGTTTCACAGCAAACGCCTTGTGGATTCGGCAAAGTCACTCAATGATTTTGATAATGCTGTCAAACAGATCGAATCCACCAAAAAGAAAGGAAAAAGCGATGCGTGAGGGAATTCTCATGAGTATGCCCCGTCCCGTGCCTATCCGTGTCTTCAGTGGTTCCAACCTTTTTCGCGATTAATAAGAGGTCTGTCTCATGACTAAAGAATCCCAAAATATCGAATGGAAACAGTCGAAGCAGGTTCGCCGAATGATGAGGTATGAATGATGAGTGATGAATTAAAAAAAAACACAGCACCTACCAAAGGCGATTACGCTTTGTGGCTGAAAGAATTGAAAGCGAAGATTCGTATAACACAGCTTCGGGCGGCCTTGGCGGCTAGTCGTGAGCTGATTTTGTTTTATTGGGAGCTTGGAGGAGATATTTCCCGCAAGCTGGCGGAGACGGACTGGGGAGCCAAGGTTATAGATCAACTGGCAAAGGATTTAAGCTCTGAATTTCCGGATACGCAGGGATTCTCTCGCCGCAACCTCTACTATACCAAGAAGTTTTATGAAGTTTTTAGCTCCTTTTCTGATCAAGAGCTAATTGTGCCCCAGTCGGGGGCACAATTGGAATCTGAAATAGTGCCTCGAAGCGGGGCACAAACGGTTCCGTCAATTGTCCAGCAGATCGGGGGACAATTGCCTTGGAGTCATATCAAGATTTTATTGGATAAAGTCTCTGACTGCCAGCAAGCCCGGTTTTACATTCAACAGACTATCGAAAACGGCTGGAGCCGGGATGTTCTGGCCTTGCAGATTAAATCCAACCTTTTTGCCCGGCAGGGTACGGCAATCAGCAACTTTAAGGCAACCCTACCTTCCCCACAATCGGATCTGGCGCAACAAACCATCAAAGACCCGTACACCTTTGATTTCCTGAGCATGACTCACCCTTATAATGAGCGGGATATTGAAAATCAGCTGATCGAACATATCACCAAATTTCTATTGGAACTTGGCAAGGGTTTCGCTTTTGTCGGACGGCAATATCATTTGGAAGTTGGCGAAAGCGATTATTACCTGGATCTGCTGTTTTACCATATTAGGCTGAAATGTTATGTGGTGATTGAACTCAAAAACACAAAATTCATTCCTGAATACTCCGGAAAGCTTAATTTCTATCTTTCGGCGGTCGATAGCCTGCTCAAGAGCGACGGCGATAATCCCACCATCGGGATTCTGCTCTGCCGTGACAAAAACAAGATTGAAACGAAATTTGCTCTGCGCGACATCAACAAGCCCATGGGCGTCAGTGAATTCACTCTGACCGAAGTGTTGCCCGATGAGTTAAAGGGTTCACTCCCTACGGTGGAGGAAATCGAGGATGACTTCAAAAAACTGGAGGAATCCGATCATGAGTGATCCATCTGTGTGTATCCGTTTCCATCCATGGTTTAAAGCTTCTGCCCAGGTTTGTTATTGGGTCGGCTATATTGATTCTTGGGGACGGGGCATTGAAAAGATCACCGATGCCTGCAAAGCGGCTGGACTGCCGGAGCCGGTTATTGAGGAAAATACAGGCGGTGTGGCGGTTGAGCTGGTGAAAGCACCGACTTCCGAAGAGTTGGGTAATCAGTTGGGTAATACCAAAGAACGGATTCTCGTTGAGATGAAATCCAATCCCAAGATTTCAGGTGCCCAGCTGGCTGAATTGCTGGATGTCAGTACAACGGCTATTGAGAAAAATATTATGCAACTGCGAGACCATGGCCTGATAAAACGAATTGGCGGTACTCGTGGTCACTGTGAAGTTAAGGAATAATCATGTGTGATTTTGCAACCAACGAAAAACTGACGAGCCAAATCCCTGCCCTGCAATTGCTGATTGCGATGGACTACGAGTACATTTCTCCTGAAGAAGCACTAGCCGAACGCCAGGGTCGCACCTCCAATGTCTTGTTGGAGAGCATACTGCGCAACCAGCTCAAAGAGATAAACCGCATCCGTCGCCATGATGGCAGTGAGTATCTCTTCAGCGAGGAGAATGTGCAGTCGGCCATCCAGAAGCTGAAAAACATCAAATACGACGGCCTGCTGAAGACCAACGAGTCCATTTACGATCTGATTACGCTTGGGACGGCCATGGAGCAGACCATTGAGGGCGACTCAAAAAGCTTCAACATGAACTATATCGACTGGCGGAATCCCGGTCGCAACAAGTTTCATGTTACGGTCGAATATAGTGTTGAACGTTCCAGAAGTACAGAGACGGCCCGTCCGGATATTGTTCTCTTCGTTAATGGTATTCCGTTTTGCGTGATTGAGTGTAAAGCGCCGCAGATTGAAGTGGAACAGGCTGTTTCGCAATCGATCAGAAATCAGAATGATGACTATATTCCAAAGCTCTTCATCTACAGCCAGATGGTGCTGGCTATGAATAAAAACAGCGCCATGTACGCAACAACGGGAACCGCTGCAAAATTCTGGTCCATGTGGAAGGAACCACGAATGGACACGAATGAACACGAATATAATAAGCTGAAAACAATTGTGGATAAGTCGCTTCGCTATGAAGTAAACCCAGCTTCTTTTGATATTAGTGAAAATTCGTGTGAATTAGTGGTTTCAAAAACCCGCTTAGTAACGGAGCAGGATATCGCTTTGTATTCTTTGTGTCGCCCCGAGCGGTTGCTTGAGCTGGCGTGGAAGTTTACGGTATTTGATGGGGGAATCAAAAAGGTTGCCCGCTATCAACAGTATTTCGTCATCAAGTCTACCCTGAATCGGGTAAAGCATTTTGATAGCACCAACTCGCGTAAAGGCGGCGTGATCTGGCACACTCAGGGTTCAGGGAAATCCCTGACCATGGTGATGCTGGCCCGGAACCTGGCCTTAGATCCTGAAATTCTGAACCCGCGAATTGTTCTGGTGACAGACCGTGATGACCTCGACAAACAACTTGGGAACACCTTTGCCGCCTGTGGTCTTGACGCGAACCGGGCAACATCGGGCAGAAACCTGCTTGAGTTGGTTGCTGAAAAGAAGTCAGGAATTATCACAACCCTCATTCACAAGTTCGACAAGGCTTACGCGGTAAAGAAATATCAGGATGAATCGCCCGATATTTTCATCCTGGTGGATGAGAGCCACCGTACCCAGTTCGGTTCCTTTTCCGCCCGGATGAGACAGATGTTTCCTCATGCCTGTTATTTGGGATTTACCGGCACGCCGCTGTTAAAAAAAGAAAAGAACAACTTTACCAAATTCGGTGAACTGGTGGAGCCCCATTATTCCATTACACAGGCCGTTGAAGATGGCGCGGTGGTTCCGCTTCTGTATGAGGGACGGCATGTAGAGATGACACAGAACCAGACCGCTGTTGATTTGTGGTTTGAGCGACACACTCAAGGCTTGACCAAGGAGCAACAGGCGGATCTGAAACGGAAATATGCACGAGCGGAAATGCTGAACAAAGCGGAACAGGTCATATACATGAGAGCCTTTGACATCAGTGAGCACTTCCGGTCCAACTGGCAGGGAACAGGATTCAAGGCACAGCTGGTGGCCCCGAATAAAGCATCCGCGCTTAAGTACAATGCGTACCTGAATGAGATTGCTATTGTCAGTTCCGAGGTTGTTATCTCGCCGCCGGATATGCGTGAAGGCTATGAAGAGACCGATGATGAAACAACGGATGAGGTCGTGAAATTCTGGCAAAAAATGATGAAGCGTTATGGCAGTGAAGACGAATATACCAAGCAGCTCATCAACCAGTTTAAACATGGTAGTGAACCTGAAATCCTTATTGTTGTTGATAAGCTGCTCACGGGTTTTGACGCCCCGCGAAACGCGGTTCTCTATTTGTGCAGGGTGCTGAGGGAGCACACGCTGCTTCAGGCAATTGCCCGGGTCAACCGTCTTCATGAGGGTAAGGAGTTCGGCTTTATCGTCGACTATGCAAGCGTCCTCGGTGAACTGGACAAAGCACTTACCATGTACAGCGCATTTGAAGGTTTCGATGAATCCGATCTGGTCGGCACCTTGACATCCATAAATAGCGAAATCGAAAAACTGCCAGGCCGGTATTCCGATCTTTGGGATCTATTCAAAACGGTTAAGCACTCCTACGATGAGGAAGCCTATGAAGTGCTGCTTGCCGATGATGAGCTCAGAGAAGAGTTTTACGGCCGTCTTTCGGAATTCTGGAAAACCCTTGGCATTGCACTTTCTTCCGAAAATTTCCTGACCGAAACCGATGAGAAAACCTTGTCCAGATACAAGGCAGATCTTCGAAAATTCCAGTCGCTCAAGGCGTCTGTCAAGCTCCGATATGCAGAGGCCATTGACTACCGGGATTATGAGCCAAAGATCAAAAAGCTGCTGGATACCCACATTCAAGCCAGTGAAGTTGTTCAACTGAATGAGCCGGTCAATATCTTTGACGACAAAATGTTTAATCAGGTCAAAGAGGAGCAAGGCGTCTACCAAACCAAGAAAACAACGGCTTCAAAGGCTGATACGATTGCACACGCTTTGAGGAAAGTTATCACCGAAAAGATGGATGAAGACCCTGCGTTTTACGAGAAGTTCTCAAAACTGATCCAGCAGGCGATTGAAGATTTCAGGGCGAAAAGGATATCCGACCTGGATTATCTGAACAAAGTCGTGGATATCCGCAACAAGGTTGTCGGCAAGGTGCATGATGACATACCGGATAAGCTTTCCGGGAATGAAGATGCCATGGCCTACTTCGGTGTACTTAAGCCTTTCCTGGAAAAGCACGAATTAGGTGAAGAAGACCTTGAATCCGCTGCTGCAGATACGGCAATTGCTATTCATGGCATATTGGAAAAACACAAGAAGGTTCACTTCTGGGATGATGAAGACGCTCAGAAACAGGCGGTTAATGAGATTGACGATTACCTCTATGATGAGCTCAAGACGGAAAGAGGGATCGAACTGACGCTTGATCAGATGGATGACATCATCGAGAAGGTTCTGCAGGTGGCAAAGCACAGGAGCTATAAATAATGGAGGCATTAATTCATAACAACAAACACTCGGTTGTTTACGGCCGGAAGACCATCGATTTCAGTCTGTTGTACTGTGACAGAAAAACGATGGAAATTGCTGTGCATCCTGACAGTACGGTTCTTATCAAGGCACCCGTGCAGTCCGATATCACAGTGATAGAGAAGAAAATAATAAAGCGGGCTCGTTGGATTCTCAGGCAGCTGAATTATTTCAAGCAGTTTAATCCAAAGACGCCTGATCGTTGCTACGTGAACGGTGAGACCCACCTGTATCTTGGAAAGCAATACCGATTGAAATTAGCTGAAGGCACGGAAAACTCAGTGAAATTGTCTCGCGGCTTTTTTCATATCACTTGCCGGAGTGAGCCGACTCCAAATGCTGCCAAGAAACTTTTAAACCAATGGTATTCGGAAAAGGCACAGCTTCAATTTGCGGTGAGTATGGAGCGCTGCTGGCAAAAATTCAATGGTCTGGGCATCGGCCAGCCTAAACTATCCATTAAGCGAATGCAAAAGAGATGGGGCAGCCTTTCAGATAAGGGCACGGTAACCCTTAATACAGACCTGATCAGAGCGCCTAAAGAGTGCATTGACTATGTTGTTATGCATGAGCTGTGTCACCTGAAATATCATGATCATAGCCCAGAATTTTATAAGCTCCTCGACTCTGTCATCCCGGGCTGGGAGAAGATAAAACACAAACTCGAACTCAGTATGGTTTAATGGAGATATGAGATGAAGAAGAACAAGCAACTTCAGAAGTCCGGGAAAAAAGAGACCTCTATCGTTCGGTCCTCAGCAGCTGAATATCTGACTTTTGTTGCGGCAACCGGCAGCGGCGAAACCAGCGTGGAAATGCGGTATGAAGACGAAAATATCTGGTTGCCGCAGAAGATGATGGCAACACTTTATGATGTTACGGTTCCGGCTGTAAATCAGCATCTTAAGCGCATTTACTCTGATAACGAGTTGACCCATGAGGCAACTATTAAGAAATGCTTAATAGTTCAAACCGAGGGTAACAGGCAGGTGAAACGAGAGGTAGATCACTACAGTTTACAGGCCATAATCGCTGTGGGCTTCAAGATTGAAAACGAGCGTGCCATCCAGTTCCGCAAGTGGGCAAACCAGATTGTGAAGGACTTCACCATTCAGGGGTGGACCATGGATGTGGAACGTCTGAAACATGGCGGTAGTGTTCTAACGAACGATTTCTTTGAGCGGCAGTTGGAGAAGATCCGCGAGATCCGGCTTTCTGAACGTAAGTTCTACCAAAAGATTACGGATATTTATGCCACCGCATTGGACTACGACCCATCCGCCACAGCCACCAAGCGGTTCTTTGCGGCTGTCCAGAATAAGATGCATTATGCCATCCATGGCAATACTGCATCAGAGATCCTTGTGGATCGCGCTGATCACAAGAAAGAAAACATGGGGCTGACCAGTTGGGATGGTGCTCCCAGTGGGAAAATCCATAAATATGATGTTTCTATTGCCAAGAATTACCTGTCGGAATTCGAACTTGGGCAGATGCAGCGAATCGTGTCGGCCTATCTGGATATGGCGGAAATGCAGGCCATGCGCAAAGTCCCTATGACCATGGCTGACTGGGAAGAACGTTTGGCTGGGTTCCTGAAACTCTGGGATAGGGAAATTTTACAAGACGCTGGAAAGGTGACCGCAGAGCTGGCCAAGGCTCATGCCGAAAGTGAATTTGAAAAATACCGCATTGTTCAGGATCGACTCTTTGAAAGTGACTTCGACCGGCTGCTCAAACAGATTGAACACACGGATGATGACTGACCCGTTCAGGTTTGCAACACGGAGCTGTGACATTATTATGACATCTGCTGTGACAAAAACTTACGACAAACTCACGACACAACTTGTGACACTGGCTCATACAGACATGAGTTGAAAAACACACCGCCGGGTATTCGAGCGGGAATCGAACCCGCGTCCGTTCTCTGTTTCGGGAAAATGTAGAGAATTAAATTTCTCTCGGCGTCCGGCAGTCTGAAGGGGTTGGGCGTTGCGCAAGATGTTGAATAAACAGGTTTTGTGGATGATGAACGGTTTGGAGAACGAATTGGGGTAAGGCTCCGGGGCCTCCACCATATTAACTTCCGGTAGGGTCAGGAAACATCCAGAAACCCACTTGGCTATTAGCCTTGCGGGTTTTTTTGTGTCCACTGCAGTCCGGGCGCATCCGTTGACTTCTACCCGTTTAACGTAAAAAATAATGTGTAAAAGTCATCGTCAAGGGGCGAGGGGACTATTTTTAGGAACAATTGCTTGTGCAATTTTCTAACCGGACAACACTGATTATTACCGATAATACACCAACTTATGACATACCATTTACCAGCACAATGGGGGTGCATCGTTACATCGTGAGATAGGCGATGAGGCGTTCGACAGGTATTTTTTAGTTTTAGCCTCGGTTGACACCAATACCAACAGATATTATATAATATTATCATAAACGTATTAATGGAGGTCATATCATGCAAAAAAATACCAGCGTTACGCTTGGCGTTCATTACGAAAAGTTCATTTCTCAGCAGATTGGCCAAGGCCGTTATGGTTCTACCAGCGAGGCTATCCGAGCTGGTTTGCGCCTTTTGGAGGAACGTGAGACTAAACTATCATTGCTGCGTCGAGCCCTTTTGGAAGGAGAAGAAAGCGGCACGGCTGATTATTCCCTCAAGGGGTTAATTAATGAACTTGATGGTGAAGGTCTTAATTGATGGCATCTTTTACCCTCACTAACTTGGCGAAAGCCGATTTAAAAGAGATTGGTCATTACACAAAAGAACGTTGGGGGCGAGAACAGCGCAATCTGTATCTAACCATGCTGGATGCTTCATTTCAACAACTTGCCGTAAATCCCCTTGAAGGTAAAGATTGCAGCGACATTCGGAATGGCTACCGGAAATTAAATACTGGCAGTTACATAATGACTTTATCGTCAAAAGTCCGGGGATTCAATAGAGATTGTTCGTATTCTGCACGGACGTATGGATTTGATTCGCGTCTGTCTGAACCCTAGTTTGTTCGTGTGAGGACTAGCTCTATTATGATCTTACGTGCCATCGACATACGCATCCCAGACAAGGACCTCTCCATCCTCCATCGCGCAGCACTCTCACTCCACCTTGGCGGCGTAGGCTATTATCCAAGAGAAGATTTCATCCATATTGACTCGGGATCAATCCGCGCCTGGTAGTCTGAACCATCAAAAAACCGTACCCCATGCCCCTTACTCTCAAACTCCTTCTCTTATTCTGCGTTACGTTTGTCACTTTCCTGCTGCCAGTTTTTGCGTCGGCAAATCCTGACCCTTCGGCATTGGAAAAACTTTGCTTACTGCCCGCAATGAACTCATCTATTACCCAATTACAGGAACTTGCCACACACGGTGGCTGGCCACAGGTTCCTGGCGGCCCGACGCTGCGCGAAGGTGCTACCGATAAACGAATCTCCATTCTGAAAAAACGCCTTATCGCAAGCTCAGATATAACTCCGCCAGCACGTCAGGATGAGTATTTTGACAGAACCATCAGGGAAGCTGTACAGAAATTCCAGCGTCGCCATGGGCTGAAAGTCGATGGTCTCGTCGGAGCCAGCACCTTAAAAGAACTCAATGTACCCCTCGACGAACGCATCCGACAACTCTCAGCAAATCTTCAACGGTGTCAGACACTACCGCAAATTTTGGAGCGTCGGCATATCCTCATAAACATTGCCGACTTTTCACTTAAGCTGTTCGAGGACAAAAAACTCATGCTCACTATGCCTGTGATTGTCGGAAAGACATCCCGGCAAACCCCGGTGTTCAATGGAAGCCTCTCGGTCCTGGTTGTCAACCCGAGCTGGAAGGTGCCGCACATCATTGCAACAGAAGACCTTCTCCCAAAGATAAAAAAAGACCTAGGGTACCTGGATCGGATGCAATTCCGGGTATTCAAAGACTGGACCTCCACCGAAGCGATCAACCACACCACTATCGACTGGGCAAACCTCTCTCCTGAGCGATTGGCTTACCGATTCATCCAAGATCCCGGCCCAAGCAATGTCCTCGGGCGCATAAAGTTCCTCCTTCCCAACCCCCATGATGTCTACCTCCACGACACACCAGCCCGTGAGTTGTTCCAAAAAGACTCCCGAACCTTCAGCTCCGGTTGTATCCGACTCGAAGCCCCCCTGGAGCTGGCCCTTTACCTCTTGAAGGGTACATCTTTGGACTCCCTTGATTCCCTGAATACGGTGATTTCCAGCAAAAAGACTCGGCGGATCATGATCCCATCACCCATCCCTGTCCATGTAGTCTACATGACCGCCTGGGTCGATCATGAAGGCACCATCCAATTCCGACCAGACGTCTATAATCTGAATCCGCCCTTGTAACAAGGGGCAGCTCTTTACAGCGGCTATGTAAGTGATCACGGGGTAAAAACTAGAAACTGCGCTCTGCCTCAGAACTGTAAGCGATTGCAGGGTACCCCAGATGCGTGAAATGGGGCTGCGAACTATAATTTGGTATGTGAGCAGCATCATGACAGCTAAACGAACGCAGCGAGACTGCGAAGCAGATGGGGTGTCCTGTGATCGCTTACGCGGCTATTTTTCTGCCAACAACTTGCAGGAGTGACAAAAAGATCTCAACCAGTTAAATAACTTAGAGGATGTGTAAAAGCAAAACGCTCTTGACAAGAACCAAGGACACCGGTCACAACAGATGAACATTCCCCCTGAGATCGAACAAAAATTCCAGCGATTGAAAGAGACTCTATCCCACTACAGCCGTGTCGCCATCGCCTTTTCAGGTGGAGTGGACAGCTCCCTGCTGCTCAAAGTCGCCCATGACACCTTAGGCGACAATACGTTGGCACTCTTCGCCGACTCAGCCGTCCAACCAATCGAGGAACGACAGAGCGCCCTCGACACGGCCAAGGCTATCGGTGCCCCTATTCAAGTTATTGCATTTGACCCACTTGCCATTCCAGAGTTCGCCAACAACGAATCAAGACGTTGTTATTATTGTAAAAAATATATTTTTTCCGTATTCACCAACTTAGCCCGTCAACAAAATTTCTCCATAATGATCGACGGCACCAATCTTGATGACTTAAGCACAGACCGCCCAGGGATGCAGGCAGTAATTGAGCTTAAAGTGCAGAGTCCTCTCGCCGAAGCTGGTCTAACCAAACGAGAAATCAGGATCTTAAGCAGAGCCCTTGACCTTCCGACATGGAACAAACCCTCAGCCTCATGCCTGGCAACACGGATTACAACCGACACACCAATAACCCTTGAGCGACTATCCCTCATTGAGCAAGCTGAGCGGTATCTCCATGAGTTAGACTACCATGGCTGCCGCGTCCGATTCAACGGGATAGCTTTTACCATCGAGCTGGCGTCAGGAGATATCTTCACGATAACACATAAGAATCAATTAGCTCAAATTCGAGATTTCCTCTTCTCACTAGGGGCAAAAAAAGTTTTTCTTGACCTTTCAGAGAGAGAGAGTATTTTGTCGTGACTTTTACATATAGTCCGAAGGCATGGCCAAAATGAATACGCAATGGTGTCGGGATGTGGCTCAGTCTGGTAGAGCACTTGCTTCGGGAGTAAGGGGCCGGAGGTTCGAATCCTCTCATCCCGACCAATATAGTCAAAAAAGGGTTACCGCTAAAAAGCGGTAACCCTTTTTTTTTAATCTGTTACTAACCCTGTCAATTTCCGGACAAAAAGACAGATTTCCGGAAAAAAACTCTCCTTATCCCTTAATCAAAAAACAAAAAAAAATCTCAACCTCCTTATTATATTAAAGAACCAATTTTAACTGTCTTACAGGTACGTATCTTGCTTTTTCATAAATAAAAGATAATAATGCATTCACCCTATTCACATACATAACAACGCCGACAGCACAAACGCCGAGCACAATGACACTATATAAAATGACACACACCGAGCCTCCGCCCAGCCTAAAGCCCACAATGACAGAACGGAGACGGCACCAGCGTTTCAAAGCTCCGGAAAAAACACTCGCTATAACACCAAACATCATCGGTCAGATTATTGACATCAGTGCTGGAGGCTGTGAATTAAAGTACATTGACAACAACGGCCATTTACCCACGGAAGGAGTCATGGACATCCTAGCAAACGATGCCGGATTCTATTTGGAGGAAGTGCCAATTGCCATGGCATGGCAAGACCAGCCTGAAAATTCAGCCCTGAGCACCATTATGATCAGAAAAGTCGGATTGAGCTTTGCCAGCCTGACCCCCGCGCAAAAGGAACGAATTGACTTTTTTATCAAGAACCATACCCTAGGCATTGCCTGAAACTGACTTTTCACAACGCCATATCAGCACCTACGAGAGGAAACACTTCTTCAGCAAACACTCGTAGCAGAACAATACACAGGTTATGGCACCAGATCCTCATCGACACGACACACCACCGACCCATCGCACAATTTCAGCGACAACCGATCACCACAACTGACAGTGCCAACTGATTTCACAATATCCCCACCAGGGAGCATCTGGGCAATGGCATACCCTCGCTCCAGCACAGCTTGGGGACTGACCGACCTTAAAATAGCGGTACATTGCTCAAGTCGCGCCCTCCTTCGCTCCAGAAACCGTTGTTCCAGGTCCAAAAGACGCTGCCGCAGAATTGCCACCGCCGTCTCATGTCGAGCGACCAGGAGATTAGGATCATACCGAACCACAACACCCCGCATCTTTTCCACCCGCTGTACCCCTTGCTTCAGCTGACTGTCAACCCCTCTCCGCATTCGGGACACAAGAAAATCAATCCTCATCCTGAATGTCTCAACAACCCGTGTCGGATCTCCCAAAAGCCGAGTCTGCAGCGTAAGCCGATGACGTAGCTGAGCCATCGAACCGACAACAACAGCACGTTGCCGGGCGGTATACTGTCGAACTGTCGTACACAGTTGTCCCCGGTCAGGCAACACCATTTCTGCAGCAGCTGTTGGGGTAGGCGCTCTACAATCAGCCACAAAATCAAGAATAGTAAAATCGATTTCATGGCCGATTGCAGAGACTACAGGAATGCTCGCTTGACCAACAGTGCGGGCAAGTTCCTCGCAATTGAATGGAGAAAGATCCTCAACCGAACCGCCACCACGGCAGATAACGATCACCCCAGCCCGTGCTCTCTGGCACGTGAGCCTGATGGCAGCAATAATTTCTGCGACAGCGCCCTCTCCCTGAACAGCAACCGGCACAATTTCAATCGGCACTGAGGGAAACCTACGGGCCGCTATTGTCAGAAAATCATGGACCGCAGCCCCGCGAGGCGAAGTTATCAGTGCGATCCCCTCTGGCAGTAGTGGGAGTTTCCTTTTTCGCTCCGAGTCGAACAGCCCCTCCCTAAACAGTTTCTCCTTAAGTTGTTCGTAGGCGGCAAGCCTATCCCCCAGTCCAGCGCCCTCTACCGAGTCAACAATCAGCTGATACTCACCCCTGGGTTCGTAAACAGAGAGCCTCCCCCGGCAGATAATCCGAGCGCCATCAGCAAAGGCCTCAGAAAGATATCGCCGCTGAGTCTTGAACATCACAGCTCTAAGCTGAGCGCCTTGATCCTTGAGGGTAAAATATAGATGCCCGGAATAAGGTTGCTTCAAGTTTGAAACTTCCCCACATACGGCGGCAAAAGAAAAACTGGTCTCCAAAAGCCCCTTAATTGAACGGGTAATCTCGGTAACGGACTGTACCTTTGACAAAAGTGACGTCACCATTGCCTCTCCAACTCATTCACACAATGTTTCTTCTCCACCTTGTCCTCTTTGAAAATCAAATAAATTCTCTTAATCCATCCTAATGACGGCATAATAGTGTCCCATCCCCTCCATTTTAGCAAGCCGAATCACAGAGCTTGAAACTTAAAAATAAACCCTCGAAACCTAAAGCAGCTCCTTGCTTTCAGATCAATGAAACCATCAAGAGACCAGACAATTGCCTTTTACTTGGCAGATGATCTTTTCTCGAGTATTTATATGTTCTTCCAAGGATAAAGCTCTGCAACACCCAACCAGAAATACTCCTCCCCTTATCAGAGCAGACTTTCACCTTTTACAACGTTACCCAACGTCAGCTGAACCAATAAACATCATACGAACAACGTATCCAACCAACACCACCGCACAAACTCTGACGGCCAACGTGAAACTAAGAAACAAATTCATTCTCGGATTCTTACCACTTCTCATCCTCATCGCAATTTTCTGTACAATTGGCATTCGAGCATTTTTCTCCATCAATCAGCTCATTTCAGGCCTGCAAGACAAAATAGCGCCCAACGCCCAAAGCATGCTTGAGCTCAAGAAAGTCCTCACCTCCCTGGACGGCGAGATCATGGCCAAAAGGATCGACCGTTTGAGCACCGAGGAAAATATAAATAAACTCAGAATGTTAGTTAAGCAACACCTGGCCCAAGCCGAACACAGCAATACCCCGGTTCAAAAAAAAGCGTATGACATCCGGGATCGAGCCATCAAGGTCATGGGACATGCCCGCTACCTTCTAAACCTTACGGAATATGGATGGAAGGACACGGAAGAGATGAATAAAGTCCACTCCAAAATTCATCAGGAACAAATCGCTCTCAACACGATACTCGACGAACACCTCGCTCTCCACCTCCAGGAACTGGCCACGACCAAACAGATCATTACCAATAAATATCGCCAGATCAAGGCCATTTTCTGGAGTTCTATCATCTCCGGCATGCTCATCGCTCTGTACATGACACTATACATGGCCAAAACCGTTCTCACCCCAATCTCGGTACTCCGTGAAGGTGCCAAGCACATAGGCAATGGCAATCTTGACCACGACCTCTCCGTAACCACCGGCGACGAATTTGAAGAACTGGCAGGGGAGTTCAAATCAATGGCCAGAAAATTGGCAGACTCATGCAATGAACTCGATCGCAAAATCCTAGCCAGGACACACGAACTCTCTCAAGCAATTAGCTATCTAAAAAAAGAGGTTGGAGAACGGATAAAAGCGGAAGAGGAGCAGCATAAAGCCGAAACCCAGGTCCACCTCCTAACCCAAGAGTTACTCAAAATACAAGAGATTGAACGGAAAAGAATCTCACTCGACCTGCATGACAATGTCGCTCAAGAACTCTCCGCATTAAAGGTAATGAGTGAAACCCTGTTTGCGGATCCCTCCACGGACCAGGTCCAACTGCAGGACAAAGCCGCAGAATGGACCGAAGTCCTGAAACACTCAATCAGAACCGTGAGAGAGCTTTCCTATAATCTTTGGCCTTCCAGTCTCGAGCAAATGGGCATAAAAACTGCCCTTGCAGAATTTTGCCGGGACTTCTCAAAAAACAATAAAATCCCTGTTGAATTCACCGCTGCGGGGATGGAAAAAATCTCGATTGGCCTCAACTACGACATCGCAATCAACCTCTACCGCTTGGTACAGGAGGCGCTCAATAACATCAAAAATCACGCTTCAACCAGCGAAGTCCAGGTGAAGCTGGTGGCATCAGGACCCAATATAGTTTTACAAATCGAAGACAACGGCCAGGGCTTTGACCTCGACAAAATTCGGGAAAAAGCCTTAAACGAAAAACGTTTCGGATTGCTCGGAATGCAAGAACGGGTGAACCTTCTGGCTGGATCGTTTAAAATATCATCGCGACCTGGAGCAGGCACCAGACTCTTTATTGAAATCCCCTGGAACACTGGAGAAAAACATGAAGAAAAAAATCATAATCATTGATGACCACCCGCTCTTTCGGGAAAGCACCAAACAGATGGTTGATCGCCTGACCGCCTTTGAGGTAGTCGGCATGGCAGGTGACGCCAAGGAGGGAGAGCAACTGGTGATGTCCCTTAAACCGGATCTCGCCATTGTTGATCTCTCCCTCCCAGACAAAAGCGGCCTCCAACTGACCCGCACCTTGACCACCCTATTACCAGAACTCAAGGTCGTCATCGTCAGCATGCACACGAAAATAGACTATATCATCAAGGCCCTACGGGCAGGAGCCCTTGGTTATGTTGTCAAAGATTCGGTAGCAAAATCTCTTAACGACTGTCTGCAAGCAACAATCAACGGCGAGTATTTTCTGGATCCAGCCCTGTCCCAGGAAATTGCACCTAAACTTATTGATGTAACTGAGGAGGACAACGGTACAAATTCCGCATACGGCGACCTCAGCCCCAGGGAACAGGAGGTATTGCGACTCCTGGCCAAGGGGATGCCCACTAAGGAAATTGCCGACAAACTCACCATCAGCACCAAAACCGTCGCCAACCACCGAATGAATATCATGACTAAACTTGATCTCCACAACACCGCAGCCTTGGTTCACTATGCCGCCAAACTAGGTTTACTAGGGGACGTATCATAAACTTCCTCAATCAAAGCCCACTAGGAGTCTGTCGGACTTAGACATAAATCTACTGCAAATTCATAAAACCGGCCCATATCTCCATGGATTTTCGTTAAATAGCCCTGCTATTCGCCTCAAATTCAT
>VMSU01000031.1 GCA_013792005.1 Desulfobulbaceae bacterium | reverse complement strand
CCCTCGCGGACCCGCTTGGAAAGGCGGCAATCTAGCCCAACTCTATCACCCTGTCAATCTCTTTTTTATCCTCTTACTTCCTCGCTCCTTAACTTACTCTCTTTAGGTTCTTTTTTTGTAAAACGATAAAAAATAATTGCTCAACGGTCTCTTCTATTAATTGCTGCGGCCATACATCCGGCACCAAAGCCATTATCAATATTGACAACAGCTATCCCCGGAGCACATCCATTCAGCATCCCCATCAGGGCCGCAACGCCACCCAATCCCGTGCCATAACCCACGCTGGTAGGGACAGCAATTACCGGAGTATCTACTAACCCGGCAACAACGCTAGGCAATGCCCCCTCCATCCCGGCTACAACAACCAACACAGCAGCGCTACTCAGTAAGTCCTTATGAGCAAAGAGTCGATGGATACCAGCAACTCCAACATCAAAGGCCCTGTCAACACGATGCCCGAGACAGGAGAGGGTCACGCACGCCTCCTCGGCAACCGGAAGATCCGATGTCCCAGCAGCGAGAACAGCAACTACTCCCCGCCCCTTATCCTCGGTCTCATTGGCTCTCCTGGCAGTCAACATTCGAGCTATGGAAGAATAGGTCAGCTCAGGGAGTTCCTGACAGACCTCATCCGCCTTAACGGCATCGACCCTCGTTGCCATAACAGCATAGCCATGGCGTAACATCCGGGTGGCAATATCAATTATCTGCCGGGTGGTCTTATTCTCCCCATAAATGACTTCTGGAATTTCTGTACGAAGTTGGCGATGATGATCCAAACAAGCACCATCAATCACCTCAGACGGCCAGCCCTTAAGAATATCAATTGCCCCATCAACGGACAACTCCCCTCCTCTGACCTCAAGCAATATTTTTTTCAACCGTTTTTGATCCATAAGATTCCTCGCAAAACTTGCCTCAACACGATATCCCGTGCTATGTAATGAATTGTATAAAGAACTCCACCCACCCAAACAAAACAATTCCCACAGGAGCCTACATGCCCCCGCAATCGAGTTTCACCCACCGTCCGCCACGCGCATGGCATAAGATCACTATAAATGTACCATCTCAGTTTGCAGACACTGCCTCAGCGTTCATGGCCAGTCTTACAACCAGCGGAATTGAACAAAAATGCAACGCCCCAGGACAACCAGACACAGGCCGCGAGGAGATAACCGCTTACTTCCCTGAAGAGAAAAATCCTACCCCAGTTATCAGCACAATTCACGACTTTTTAAATTCGCTAAACAATAAGGGTTCCGACTCTGCCCCGGCATCACTCACCAATGAACGAATAATAGAAGAAGACTGGAATAGCCGTTGGAAAGAACACTTTAAACCCTTCAAGCTTACCAAACGCCTAGTGATCAAACCAACCTGGGAACACTATGAGCCCCAATCCGATGAACTCATCCTGGAAATGGATCCTGGCATGGCCTTCGGAACCGGTCTCCATGCCAGTACGAGACTCGCACTTCAACTCATAGATGAATCCTTTACGACCAAGCGTCCTGCAACAGTCCTGGATATTGGGACAGGAACCGGCATTCTCGGCATGTATTGCGCTCTTCTGGGAACGAAAACCGTCATTGGCATTGACAACGATATCGACGCACGCACTGCGGCATCCGACAACATCAACATGAACCACCTAGAGACACTCATGACTATCGACCCACATGACTTATCTGACATTGATGGGCTTTTCGATCTCGTCATTGCTAACATCACCCAGGACGTTTTAACCTTACTCGCACCAAAAATCCTTGCTCGACTTACCACAGGGGGAAGAATCGTACTCTCCGGCATCCTCACCGGCTCCCAGACCGATGCTATCAAAAACCTCTATAGCAGTCTCGGTCTTGTCCTTACCCAAGAAAATTCCGATGGAGAGTGGACCGCTCTACTCTTCAGTCAAATGGCATAATGACACTCAATCGAGCATCATTTCTGAACTATCCTGTTATGGTGCTCTCAAAAAGCGCTCACCAAAACGATTCCACCATAATCACTAACCTTATTTACACAAAATCAATATGCGTCGTTTTTTCATTGATCCAACTTTGATTACTGGTGATAACACCACCATCATTGACCAAGAAGCTCGCCACATAAGCACCGTCCTCCGGCTTAAACCAGGAAATGTTATTGAACTTTTCGACGGGACTGGTCTTGTTTATCAGGTAGAGATCTCCACTGTCAGCAAATCCTCTATCAAGGCCAAGATAACCAAAAGGAGTTATCATCAGTTAAAAGCGCCATTTCTCACTTTGGCTCAATCCGTAATAAAAGGAAAAAAAATGGACCTGATAGTCCAGAAAGCTACAGAGTTAGGAGTTTCAACTTTCCAACCAATTATCTCTCAGCATTGCGACATCAAGACTGTCCCAAACGGACAGCTCGACCGCTGGCAACGCATCTCTCTAGAGGCCTGCAAGCAATGCAACAGGCCGACCCCTATGATCTGCCTTCCTACTATCAGCATTGATCAACTCATTTTCCAAGCCAACCTATCAACAACCAAATTTATTTTCTGGGAAAACAGCTCACCCGCTCCCCTTCCTCAACAACTAACGCCACTTGATGGCCACGTTCTTATCTTGATAGGACCTGAGGGTGGCTTTTCCAAATCTGAGGTGCAGGGCGCAACCCGACAGGGTTTCGTCCCAAAAACCCTAGGCCCACTAATCCTTCGCGCTGAAACAGCAGCCATTACCGCCATATCGATTATTCAATTTCTCCTGGGCAATTTAAACCAGCCCGAATGTCCAATCGAATTCACAGACTCGACTCCTCCTCAAACGATTTCATAGATACCATACAAATATATGAAGGCAATCATCCAACTCGTCAGCCAAGCATCAGTCTCCGTTAATCAACACGTTGTTAGCTCTATAGGATCAGGACTCCTTATCCTCCTCGGAATCGGCCGTTTGGATACCGAAAAGGAAGCTCACTACCTAGCCGAAAAAATTGCCGAACTAAGGATATTTCCGGATCACAACGGACAAATGAACAGATCTGTCAAGGATGTTGACGGAGAAATTTTAGTAGTGTCACAATTTACATTATTTGGAGACTGCCGAAAGGGGAGGCGTCCCTCATACAATCAAGCAGCCCCCCCAGAAACAGCCAAACACCTTTATCTCTATTTCGTAGAATACATAAAAAAATTCGGTCGTCCTGTCTCCTGTGGCCAATTCCAGGCCACGATGGAGGTCCACCTAACAAACCAAGGTCCAGTTACCATTATTCTCGATACCGACAAAACCCCCTAGGTGAATCCCAAAGTATTCACATGGTGCATACAAAAGTACCAAATTCATACATCCTGCCACCCACACTTTGCACTATCCTGGCATTTCATGCAGCAAAAAATGAGTTTCCACCTCCCACCACTTCCCGACTTCTTTGTGGCACAGCCCTTGCTAATTATGTGACCAACGATAACGGCAATAACACATTGTCGTACATTAAAAACGGAAAACAGACGGGAGAGAATATGCAAACGACTCGGGATCATTGTGATTTTTCATGCACTGAAAAAATGTGTATCATTCTGGACAACGCGGGTGTCCCTCGAGACAACAAGTGGCGATCCCTGGTCATGTACATGCGGGGCCTCAGCTACCATGACTATTTAAACCACCAGCAAAAAGGCCAACTCCAATCACTGCTAACAAAAATATTCATTGAGAAACAATTCACTGATGAAAAATTTGCGGAACTTATGGACAAGAATGAGAAAATCTTCTCAGCTCCCTATATCAAAAAAATCCAGCTGACCCTGACTGAATCACAAAAACTCCTTCAGGAATTCCAAGCAACACTTCGCTATCGTCGAGGAGACATCAAGGACCTCGAAGAAAGCACAGTCAATGCATTAGCCATGGGGCAGGACCCGGAAAAAGTCATCGCCTCCCTCCGAGTCGCGTTTAAAGATCTGATAAGGAGTATGGATCAGGACGTGGCTCGACTTGATCAATTATGTCGTACGGACAGCTTGACAAACCTTTACAATCGCCGAGCTTTTGATGAGTTCATAACAGATTCAATCGAAAAATCCTGGCAACGGGCACTACCTGTCTCTCTCATTGTCCTTGATATTGATAATTTCAAATTATTTAATGACAAATATGGCCACCAAGTTGGAGACCAAGCCCTGGTGGCAGTAGCAAAAATCATCAGGCATTGCACCCATGACTACACAAACAATATGCCTGGAGAGATCTACACCGCCCGTTTTGGAGGGGAAGAATTCGCTGTCATCATGCCAGGTGTAAAAGAAGAAAAAGCTACTTTTCTAGCTGAAATAATTAGAAAATCTGTTGAAGATTACAATTTTCTAATTCGCAATGAAAAAGGGGAGGTTATTCAAAAAGGAATCAGGGTCACCATCAGCCTTGGAGTTGCTGAACTACAAGCTGATCAACATACTGCCCATGGAGCCGAGTCATTATTTCATAATACCGACCTCGCTCTATTTCACGCCAAGGGGCAAGGGAAAAATCGAGTTGTGCGATTTAGAGAAATTCAGTCATGACAGAACAGCTACTCCCCAAAGGAGTCACCCTGAAATAACAGGCACAGTAACAACCCTCTCGTCCGCTACACAATAAAGCAATTGCATCTGTTCACATAAGTGGGTAACCTCAAAAAGGTTGCTGCAGGTTTCGTCACCCCCTGCAGCAACCTCCCCTTACCTCTCCACGAAACCATAAGATCTAATTCCCTCACCCCTCACATGCGGGTTGAATTCTCATGCCCACTTTATTGCCACCAAAAATAACAATCAATATTCCCGAGTGCCTCCTTGCTCTGTTGATAACGGTCCTGCTATCCTGGATTGTCAGCTTTCAACAGGCGCGAGCCGACAACAAAATTAGCCTTCCTGTTTCAATTCAAGAGAGCCGATTTATCGCCTACACACCGCGAAGCTTTTCAATTAAGGGAGAGAAGGTGTCGCCTGGCACACGATCAGGCATCAGGAAAGATCTTGAAATACTGCACCCATATTTCAATGGCGTAATTACCTATTCGGCAATTAACGGTGTCGAACACGTGGCGGAGGTAGCGAGCAATCTCAAATACCGCTCTGTAATCATGGGTATTTGGGACCCATCCTCAGAGATCGAGATCAATAATGTACTCCAGGCGTTCCATAAATATCCTGACCTTGTCTCTGCCGTGGTTGTCGGCAACGAGGGTATTTACACCAAGCGGTACACAACAGTGGATGTCCAACAGGCCATAATACGGATAAAAAAGATGGCGCCGAGCTTACCCGTGACAACATCGGAACCTTTCTATCTATACCTCACTCCGGAATATTCAGACTTCTTCAGGTCCCATGACCTGCTGATGCCCAATATCCACCCGGTATTTGAAAAATGGTTCACTCCAAACAAACTGGAGGATGGTGTTTCCATGGTGCTCAATATAATAAAAGAACTACAAACTGCGTACCGCTTGCCCGTCCTGATCAAAGAAACCGGTCTCCCCTCGGGAGAAGCGGCACAAGGATACTCTCAAGCAGGCCAAGCTCGATTCTGGAATGAACTGACAAACCGTTTTCCGTCCTCTCCGACCTTAGGTTTTGCCTACTTCGAGGCCTTCGACACCCCATGGAAGCCAGCTCTTATGGCCACTGAATTTCCTGGGAATCACACCAAAGAGGCTTACTGGGGATTATACACCACAACAGGCCAAGCCAAAGAAGTCATCACCCCCCTTCCCCGACTTAAAGATCACCCCCACCCCCCCTCAACAACACCGAAGCCGGCACAATAACAGCACCCACACTTAACTCAACAGTCAGCACTTTCCATAAAACTGCCTGAGGCAAGAAACTTACGGCGCGACCTCGGCAAGACACAGCCGTAGCGTCTCTGGAGAATCGACCTGATAACAACGGTGTCCTTCACCCTTGGGCAGGGCTCGCTTTAGAAGACCGGACAAGACCTTCTTAGGACCAACTTCAATAAAGATATTAGCTCCTGACGCTACCAGACCCGCAATAATCTCCTGCCAACGGACCATGGAAACAATTTGTCGAGACATGATTGCCCGAATCTCTTCAGGGTCTTCTTCGGTCTTAGCTGTAACATTAAAGATTAAAGGGATAGACGGCCGATCCAACGTAACACCAGCAAATACCTGTTCGAACTCAGGAACAGCAGAACTCATGAGCGGACTATGGTTAGCGATACTAACATTTAAATGAACCGCCTTCCCCCCCCTGGATAGCGCCAGATCAGCAGCCTTTGCCAGAGATCCTTTTGCTCCAGACAAGACAAACTGCTGTTCAGAGTTGTAGTTCCCAATAGTGATTGAATCCGGTTGATCCACCTCAGCAAGAATAGCCTTAATCTCGGCCATGCCCAATCCAAGAATTGCGACCATACCACCAGGATTCCGCACCCCTGCCATCCCCATAACCCTGCCCCGATGAGCTACCATGCGCAAGGTGTCTTCAACCCCTAACACCTGGGCAGCACAGAGCGCTGCATACTCACCAAGACTATGACCTGCAACAAAATCAACTTGAACACCAGCCTTCCTTAACGCCTGCCAGCATACCAAGTTGACAGCAGTTAAGGCAGGCTGAAGATTAGCAGCCATGGTCAATTCCTCTAACGGCCCTTCAAAGCACAACCTCTTCAACTCCTTGCCGCATACCAAATCCGCCAAATTAAAAATATCCATGGCCTCAGGATCAGACTCGGCAAATTCCCGCCCCATCCCGACATACTGAGATCCCTGGCCAGGAAAGAGAACTGCGATTTTCCTTATTGTCATATCAACGCCTCTCCTACTCGCCTATTCTTCAGGCTTATCTTCGACAAAATATAATATCCCACACCATCAACTTCTACTCCCCAGCGGTATGTGGTCGTAAGAAATTCAAGATCAAGAAAATTCCCACGCCAATGGTAATCGCTGAATCAGCGACATTGAAAGCCGGCCAATGATGGGTAGTCCAATAAAAGTCAAGAAAGTCCACCACTGCTCCAAAGCGCAGCCGATCAATAAGGTTCCCTGCCGCCCCCCCAAAGATCAAAGCAATCGCCCCAACAGACCACTTCCCCTCCTTCTGCATCTGCCGCAAAAAAACGAGCATGATAACCATAGCAAGCACGGCCACACCAATAAAAAAAGCATGGCGCCAAGCGCCATGGTCCCCGTTCAGGAAACCAAAAGCCGCCCCCCGATTAGTCAAATACGTAAGACTAAAAAGGCCGGGAATGATTTCAAGGGACTGATATTCGGCAAAATTCGCCATAATCCAGGCCTTGGTTAACTGATCAGAAACAACAACCGCTATAATGATCCCCGCTGCCAGCATACCTCTCACAATCCCATTTCAGTTAATACGGCAAGACAACGTTGACAGGCAGTTGGATGCCCGACGTTCTCGCCCACACTCACCGACCTAGTCCAACACCGTTCACACTTATCCCCACAGGCGGGCGCCACCGCCACGGAAAGTCCAGGCAACTCACTAATGTAGACATCCCCAACCAAGCTATCGGCACGGCTCAACTCGGAAACAATGGCGACACTCTTCAATGTCACCCAGTTTTCGGTCATAAAATCTGCCAATTCCCCAGAAACAGCCACAGTAACATGAGCCTCAAGGGAATGACCGATCACCTTGGCCGCACGCGCAAGCTCCAAGGCCTTGGTCAACTCCCTGCGAACCAAAATCAGGCGTTCCCATTTTTTATCCAACTCGGGTTGTCGCCACTCCGGACGAGCAACAGGAAAAGCGGCCATGGCCACGTCGGATTCACGCTCGCTGGCCGGCAGATGTTCCCACGCCTCAGCTGCGGTAAACGACAAGACCGGAGCCATCAACCGCAAAATACCATCCACCAACTCATAGAACACCGTCTGCGCAGCTCGTCGCTCATGGGCTTTAGGCATAGCGGTATAAAGCCTGTCCTTCTGAATGTCGAGATAAAAGGAACTCATTGTCACTGCACAGAAATTCTGCAAGGTCTGGATAATGAGATGGAACTCAAAGGTGTTATACCCCCCGACAATCCGCTCACGCAACCCCTCAAGCTGTGACAGTGCCCATTGATCAATTTCAGGCAACTCAGCATAGCCCACCCTATCGGTTAACGGATCGAAGTCATTAAGATTACTTAACAGATAACGAATAGTATTACGGATTTTACGATACACATCAGAGAGATGGCTCAAGATTTTATCCGAGATTTTGATGTCATCACGGTAATCCTCTGAAGCGACCCACAACCGAAGGATCTCAGCCCCATTCTGCTTAATGATTTTCTCTGGTGCAACCACATTACCGACACTCTTCGACATCTTGCGCCCATTTTCATCAACGACAAATCCATGGGTCAAAACACCCCGATAGGGCGCCGTTCCCCTGGTGCCGACTGAGGCCAGCAGCGAACTCTGAAACCATCCCCGGTGCTGATCACTGCCTTCAAGATATAGATCCGCGGGCGAAGACAAATCACTGCGCCTCTCCAGCACGGCAGCATGACTAGTCCCGGAATCAAACCAGACATCGAGGATGTCTTCCTCCTTGTCAAATTCCGCCGAACCGCAATGCCCGCACACTGATCCCGGGCTAAGGAATTCATTGACATCCCTGGCGTACCAAGCATCAGCCCCCTCCTGTAAAAACAATTCATCGATCCGGGCGTTGACCGTCTCATCATTCTGCACCTTCCCACAAGTACGGCACAGAATCGCCGTAATCGGCACCCCCCAAGCACGTTGCCGAGAAAGGCACCAATCGGGCCTCGAGGCCACCATGCCATAAATTCGCTCCATACCCCATTTCGGGGTCCAATTAACCGTGCTGATTGCGGCCAAGGCCTTATCGCGCAGACCATTCTCCTCCATCGAGATAAACCACTGTTCCGTGGCTCTAAAAATCACCGGCTTCTTGCAGCGCCAGCAATGCGGATAACTATGAGCAACCTTACCCTGGCCCAACATCAACCCTCGTTGGGAAAGGTGTTCACAGATAAGCGGGTTAGCATCATTAATCGAAAGCCCGGCATAGGGACCCGCCTCCTCTGTGAAGACCCCCCTGCTGTCGACCGGGGCCAAGATTTCAAGCCCATAGCGAAGTCCAGTGAGATAGTCCTCACGACCATGCCCAGGGGCGGTGTGGACGCAGCCAGTACCAGAGTCCAGAGTCACATAATCGGCTTGGACTAAAAGTGACTCTCGATCAACAAAAGGATGACGGCATTTTTTCCCCTCCAGAGCACTAGCGGAAAAGGTAGCCAACACCTCGCCACTCAAACCGAAGGCCTCAAGCACCTTAGGAGCCAGCTCCTTGGCCATGATCAGCACTTCAGCACCCACCTTGACTGCGGCATAGACAAAATCAGGGTGCATTGCCACAGCCAGATTGGCAGGCAAGGTCCATGGCGTTGTCGTCCAGATCACTACAAAGACCTTGTACCCTGCCAGGGAAGATGATATTTCAGCCAAGCTCCCGGGCAACGGAAATTTCACATAAATTGAATGGGATTTATGATCCGCATAGTCGACCTCAGCCTCAGCCAAGGCAGTGCTGCATGAAGAGCACCAATGCACCGGCTTTTTGCTACGGACGACTGCCCCTGTGGTGAGAAATCGGTTAAACTCGCGGGCAGTAGCCGCTTCATAATTAAAATCAATAGTCAGATACGGCTGCCCCCAGTCACCCAACACGCCAAGACGCTTGAACTCCTCCCCCTGAACCTTGACCCATTTCCTTGCATACTCACGACATGCCCCCCGAAATGCGAGCTTACTAATCTCTCGTTTCTTGCCACCAAGCTCTTTATCGACATTATGTTCGATTGGCAGGCCATGACAATCCCACCCCGGCACATACGGACAATGAAACCCAGCCATCCTTTTCGAACGTAGGATAATATCCTTCAAAATCTTGTTCAAGGCATGCCCGATATGGATATGACCATTCGCATAAGGGGGGCCATCGTGCAAAATATAGGTCGGCCGGCCGGCTGTAGCAGCCTGAACCCTGGCATACAGACCTTCGTCTTCCCATTTTTGCAAAAATTCCGGCTCCCGCTGGGCAAGGCTGGCCTTCATTTTAAACTTGGTTTCGGGTAAATTGAGAGTGGAACGGTAATCCATAATCTAGGACTCCTGGCAGAACGCATACACGCGGAAGAATAACAAAAAAAATAAAGCCCACCCTGGACAATTTCACAAAAAGTAACAGGATGGCTAAGCAAAAGGGCCGACATACAAGGCACGGGGTATATTTTGTAAGAGAGGCTATACACATGGTATGCCGAACGAACAAAACCGCCACGCAATTCAGTTCAATCCCCGCTGGTGTTGGACGGGGACGCAGT